>DASYYN010000132.1:0-56960 GCA_035933815.1 Acidobacteriaceae bacterium | reverse complement strand
CGTTCATCTCAGGAGCGTTGAGCGAAGAGGCGCGCCGGGACAGTCTCGCGCATCTGGCGGAGTGTGCCGAGTGCCGCAGGATCGTGTTTCTGGCTCAGGCGGCAGTGCCACAGGCTACGGCTCAGAAATCCGCGCCCAAATCGTGGACTCGCTGGTGGCCTGCCTTCGCATTCGCCAGCGCCACCGTCGCCGCAGTAGTCGTAGCGGCTGTGTGGATGCGCCCGCATCCCGCCGCGCGACCGATGCAAGCTCAGGTTGCTGTCGCCCGTCCGCCTGCAACTGCTGTGCTTCCGCCTCCACAAGCACCGGCGCTGGCCGCGAATGGACCATCGCAGCCGGCGGCAAATGATTCGCGCAAGAAGCGCAGCGAAACAACGGGGGCAAGACAGGCCGTTCTTCAGTCCGCCGCTAACGCGATGCAGCAAGCCCGCATCGGGGTCACAGAGGGAGTCGTTGGCGCTCTAAGCGCCGGACCAGTTGCCGGAAAGAGTTCGGCTCCGCAGGGGCAGGAAGCAAATCCCGCAGCAGCGCCACACCCCGTCGAGGCTGCGAACGCTCCGGCTATGCCGGTGATGAAGGCTGCACAGCCCTCGATGGCGAAAGCCGCTCCTGTGCAGCAGCCACAGCTCACGCCGGACGCCGTTGCCAGGCAGGGGCAGGGAGCGGGCTTTGGAGGAGGCGTCAATTCCCATGCGCTTGACCTAAGGATCGAGCACAATCAGGGCTCACAGGATGGCCTTTCTGAATTAAAGGGCAGTGTCACCGATGAATCAGGCGCGGTCATTCCTGGCGCTCACATCACGCTGCAGCGCTCAGCGGATCGCACCACCGCCGCCGTTGCCACCACCGACGCGCAGGGACAATTCGCGGTCGCCGCACTTCCACCCGGGCGCTACGCCATCAACATCAGCGCGCTGGGATTCAACACAGAGTCGCGCCAGCTCGATCTCCAGGCGCGCGATCTGGCGCTGCTCTCCCCGGTGTTGCAGGTTGGCTCTGCGTCACAAACGGTCATGGTGACCGCCGCAGCTCCCACACTGGACACCGCCACCGCCGAAGTCGCAGCGCGGAGCACAGCCATGTCCTTGTTGCCGGGCAGGCGCGCTCCCGTGCAAACCGTGCAGCAGGGCGGCCGGATCCTTGCCCTGGATGGCGCGGGGACATTGTTCTTCAGCCGGAATGCCGGCAAGCACTGGAAGAAGATCAAGCCGGTATGGACTGGCGCAGTTACCCAACTCGCCCTCGCGACACAGGCAAATAATTCGTCCGTTGCGGCGAACGAGCAGAGCGTGAAAGGTTCCGGCCAAGCCGCTCCCGTTTTCCAAATCACGACAGCCGGCGGCGCCGCGTGGCTCAGCAGCGACGGCCTCCACTGGCACCTCCGCTAATTCTCAAAAATTCCCTGCAAGTTTCCGGCACCCGCGCATTCCCTGATCAGAACGGCGCGGGTAAGCACAATCCGCGCCGGGGAGAACGTGGCATGCTCGCGCACCGCTGTCTTCGACCCCGCCTTTGGTCTGCGCTGTTGCTTGTTGGTTCCGTCTTGTTGTTAGAGCCGATCTCGAACGCGCAAACCGCCAGCGCTATCTGGTCGCACCAAACGCTCTCGTTGACTCTGCCGGTCTACGCGAGCCATGCAGGTTCCGGGCGGCTCGCGGTTGAACTACTCAGTCCCGAGGACAAGGTGCTGGCCGAAGCACAGTCCATTGAAGAAGCTCGAATTGGTGACAATACCTGGCAGCAGCAACTGACGGTGCCGCGCTCCGTGCCATTCGAACAGCTGGTGTGGGAGCGAGTTCGCTGGCGCTTCCAGTTTGACGGCACTGCAGCCCCGGCGGTCGAACAGATCCGGTCCGTTTCCATGATTCTGCGCCGCCCGAGGATGCACATTCTGGGGCAAAATGCCTACCTTACCGGCGCGCAGGCCGCTGTGCGGGTCGTTGTGACGGACGCTACTGGCGCGGAGCACGACGCTGCCCAAGCGGCAAGCAGCGGCGCATTACGGGTCGATCTGCTAGTCCCCAATGCCAGGCCGCGCGTGCTCTTCACCGGGCATCTCGACCGGCGCGGCACCATGGAAGCCGATTTTCGCTTCCCCGAGGGATTAACGGGGCAATGCGGTCTGCGGTTCGTTGCAGACACTCCGACTGGCACGGTGGAAACCACCGAGACCGTGCGCCTCGAAAACAAGGTTTCCATCCTGCTGACCACCGAGAAGCCGATCTATCAGCCTTCGCAGACGATCCATATTCGAGCTCTTGCGCTTGACCGCTCGAATGAGCACGCCGCAGCCGGGCGCAAGCTGAGCATCGAGCTTGAGGATTCACGCGGCAACAAGGTGTTTCGCAAATCCACCGAAACGGACCGGTTCGGCATCGCCTCGGCCGAGTTCACGCTCGCAGACGAAGTCAATCTTGGCGCGTATCATCTGCGCGCTCTCATGGGCGACAGCGACTCGCCGCTGGGCACCGCGGAAGTGACGCTGAACGTGCAGCGCTATGTTCTTCCCAAATTTCGCGTCGCCATCGAATTCACAGCGGTGAACGGAAGGCCGAAGCGCGACTATCGGCCAGGCGACCACGTGACCGGCGTGGTGCACGCGAATTATTTCTTCGGCAAGCCGGTTGATCATGCCGCGATCACGGTCAAAGCTACGGGAGCGGACGTCACCGAATTCGAAGCGGCCCGTGTCGAAGGCCGGACTGATGCTGCGGGCGATTATCGCTTCGACCTTCGCCTGCCCGCCTTTTTCGCCGGAAGCAGCCTCGCTCAGGGCTCAGCGCCGGTTCTGATCGATGCCAGCGTCAAAGACGGCGCCGCGCACACTGAGGCACGCGATGAGTCGATCACGGTGAGCCGCTCGCCGCTGCTCATCCTCGCGGTTCCGGAGAGCGGAACGCTGATCCCCGGAATAGAGAACCAGGTTTACCTGCTGACCTCGTATCCGGATGGCACGCCCGCACAGACCGCATTGACGGTTGGCCTCCGCACATCGGCGCAGAAACTGGCCACTGACGCGAGCGGTGTCGCGACCGTCACGATTCTGCCGCCGAAGGGAACGCAGGTGATACAGGTTGAAGCCGACGATGGGCATGGCCACCGCGCATCGAGCACGCTCCAGATGCAATCCCGCAGCGGAGAGGATCAGCTCCTGCTGCGCACCAGCCGCGCCGTTGTCAAACCCGGCGAGCCGCTGGATATCACCGTGCTCTCGACCCGGCAGCGCGGCGCGGCCTATGTCGATCTGGTGCGCGACGGACAGACAATCCTGATGCGGGACGTGGATCTGGTGAACGGCCGCGCGGATCTTTCCGTGGACGTGACACCCGCAATGACCGGCACGCTGGCGCTCGATGCGTACGTCTTCGGCAGGGATGCGCAGGCCATCTCCGACCGCCGGCTGGTCTTCGTCCAGCCCGCCGATGAGCTCCGCATCGAAGCGACGGCGGATGCGCCCAGTTATCTGCCCGGATCCGAGGCGCAGGTGCATTTTCACGTGACCAACGCGCGTGGTCAGGGCGTCGTAGCTGCTCTGGGACTGCAGGTGGTCGATGAGGCAGTCTTCGCGCTGGCGGAGAAGCAGCCCGGGTTTGCGAAGGTCTTCTTCTATCTCGAAGAGCAGCTGATGAAGCCCCGATATGAGATTCACTCGCTCTCGCCGGAAGCAATTGTTCAGCCGACTCCGGACGGGCAAGCCGAGCAGCGCGACCGCGATGCGCGCGTGCTCTTCTCTGCTGCGGAAATGATCAATCCGCACTCGATGGATGTCGTGGCCGGTCGGGAGTTGCCGCAAAACCACGCCGCCGAGTACGCAAGCCGGTACCAGGAAGCATTCGTCGCGTCCGTTCGCCTGCTGGCCGAGAAGCTGAATGAAGCTGCCGCAAATCGGCACCAGGGCGACCTGCCGCACCTGTTTGCCGCGCTCGAGAAGCCGCACGACGCCTGGGGCACCGATCTGCGCCTCGAGCCGATGCCGTGGTACTACCCACGCGGAAGCTATTACCAGGTCCGCAGCGCCGGCCCCGATCAGGTCTTCAACACGGCAGACGATCTCACCATCGCGCTATTTGCCCACGACAAGAAAATCGTCGCACCGGGGCTGGCCGGTTCCATCGACGTAGACATCGAGCATGATCGCGGACCATTCAACGGGCTGGCGGAGATCTCCGGCACCGTTTGCGACGCCACCGCGGCCCTCATTCCCGGTGCTTCGATTCAGCTGCGTGCAGTCGCAAGCGGCTCCATCCGCCACGCCGTCAGCGGAGCGGACGGATCGTTCCGCTTCTCCGGTCTGGCCTCTGGAAGCTATCAACTCCGCATCTCAGCCCCGGGGTTCATCAGTTCCGAGCGACGGCTGGACCTCGGCCCGCGCGATCGGGCCGTCGCGCATGCCACGCTGAACGTGGGCGCGGCCACACAAACCGTGATGGTGGACGCCCGACCAATGGAACTGGACACCACCGCTGCCAACGTCGCGATGCAGCCCATGGCGAAGGCCGCGCCGGTGATGGGCGGGGTCGTCGGTGCTCTGGGAACGGGAGCGTCGGTACGGTCGAGGGCTCAAAACGAGATGAGCGCCCAACCGCAGCAACAGGCCGGCGCGGAACCGCATGTGCGGTCGTATTTTCCAGAGGCGCTCTACATCAATCCCGAAATTGTCACCGATTCCGCCGGGTCGGCCACGATTAAGATCCCCATGGCGGACTCGATTACGACGTGGCGCATGGCGATGTTCGCCTCAACAGCCGCCGGAGCGCTCGGCACCGGAGCGTCGGCGCTGAGAGTGTTTCAGGATTTCTTCGTCGACCTCGACCTGCCGGTCACGCTCACGCAGGGCGATCGCGTCTCCATTCCGGTTGCGGTCTACAACTACTCGGGCCACCGAGGCGCGGTGGCTTTGTCGTTACAGCCGGAGGACTGGTTCACCCTCGTTGACGATTCGGCAGAAAAGTCTGTCAGCCTTGATGCCGGCCAGGTGGGCGGATCGCAGTTCACGATTCAGGCGCAGCGTATCGGAAGATTCCGGCTCACGCTCTCCGCGAAAATGAACGGCGGGTCAGGCCGCCGCGACGTTGTTGTCCGCGAGATCGAGGTGGTCCCCAATGGACGCGAGCAGGACATCGTCTTCAACGGTCGCCTCGACTCGTCCGTGCAGCATACGATCCAGTTCCCGCACGACGCGATCCCCGATGCCAGCCGCATCTTCGTCCGCGTCTATCCCGGTCCTCTGAGCCAGGTGGTGGAAGGCATGGATTCCATTCTGCGCATGCCGTTCGGCTGCTTTGAGCAGACCTCCTCCAGCACGTATCCCAACGTGCTCGCACTCGACTATATGAAACGCAATCACAAGCTGACACCCGAAGTGCACGCCAAAGCCGAAGGTTACATCGCGAACGGATATCAGCGCCTGCTCACTTTTGAAGTGCCCGGCGGCGGATTCTCCTGGTTCGGCCAGGCTCCGGCGAACAAGATCCTGACGGCGTATGGACTGATGGAATTCCACGACATGTCGCGCGTATACGACGTCGACTCGCGTGTGATCGCGCGCACCGGCCAGTGGCTGGCTGGCCGTCAGAAGCCGGATGGCAGCTGGGAACCGGATACGCAGTTCATCAACGAGGGTGCAACGAACCGCTACAACAGCGACGTGCTGCGCATTACGGGCTACATTGCGTGGGCGCTCGAAATCGCCGGCGACCAGGGTGAGGCAGTCGCCAAAGCGAGAGAATACATCGGGAATCACCTGAACGAGAACGCCGACGCGTACACGCTCGCGGTGCTGGCGAACTTTGCCGCCGAGAGTGACAAGGATTCGGACCTCACGCATCGCATCATCGGCAAGCTCGTCGAGGCGCGGACTGAGAAGGGCGACCTGACCTGGTGGAACAGCGAGGAGACCAGCGTCTACGGAAGGGGCGAGAGCGCAGCCGTCGAGACTACCGGCCTCGCTGTGCAGGCGCTGCTCAAGAGCGGCCAGAATCCCGAGGTCGCGCGGCGGGCGCTTGCGTGGATCCTGTCGAAGAAAGGCGCAGACGGCAACTGGGGAACGACCCAGGCCACCATTATGGCGCTGCGCGCTCTTCTGCTCGCGTCCGACCGCGGCTCAGGCGACGCCCACGGCACGCTGGAGGTCCAGCTCAATGGCAAGATCGTGGACACGCTGGCACTGACGGCGGAGAACAATGACCTCTTCCAGCAATTCGTGCTGCCGGTTTCCGAGGGGTCGCCGGAAAACAACGTCGCGCTGCATTTCACGGGAAACGGCGGCGTAGCCTACCAAATCGTCGGCCGCTATTTCGTTTCCTGGCCCTCATCGCAGCAGCGGGAACCGTTGTCGATCGAGGTTGGCTACGATCGAACCCATCTGGCGCAGGACGAGCTGGTCAGCGCAACGGCGACAATCCGCAACAATCTGCACGCAACCGCAAATATGGTAATGGTCGATCTCGGCATTCCGCCGGGTTTCGATCTGCTGACCGAAGATCTGCAGGACTTCGTCGAGAAGACTTCGGGAGCCCGGAGCGGACGGCTCGAAAAGTTCAGCCTCACCGCGACGCAGGCAATCCTCTACTTCGACTCCATCGGGGCCGGGCAGACCGTCAAGGTCACGTTTCGGCTGCGCGCAAAGTATCCAATCCATGCGAAGAACTTCGCATCGCGCGTCTACGAGTACTACGACCCGGCGGTGAGCGCAACGGCTGCGCCCGTTCAGTTCGATGTAACCAGACGTTAGGCAGCTACGGAATGGACAACAGCGGTGGGTCCGACGGCCGAAACGCGGGCCGTGGCCGCGCGGAAACGCAACCAGGTGGAGCGCGAAGCGATGACTACCGCGGGACTTGATGATTTGGATTAGTGGCTGGTGGACCAGATCGAGGTGGGACTTACAGCATTCTCAGCCAATCTGGGCAAAGCCTGCCACGTGATCACGCATCGGCTGGCGGCTGCAAAGCCCCCGGGCCGTTTGGGTTGATTCCGGGCTCTCCAGTGTTCTCCTGACGAAGATCAATGGCCGGATCGTGCAGATTCGGCCATTGACTTTGTGGGGTCTGCGAGGCGGGCTTCTATCAGTGACAGGGCGAGCGGTCGCCTTCAATTATCTTTGAGCTGATGCTCTTCCGAAGCCAAAGTTATATGCCAGGCCGAAGGAAAAAATAGGGTAGACCTGGAATGGGTTCAGATCGCTTTTGTATTTGGCAATTTGCGCGTCTATGTTCGATTGTGCAGAAGTGTTGTTAGCCATGTTCACGCATGAGCCGCCTGCGCCGCTGATTCCGGTATCGGCTGAGTTAGTGCAACCGTACCCAGTGATGTGGAGCCCTACGGTGGGCACGCCAGTGAAGGCTGCTCCCAGTTCAAAGGGAAAGGACCAGTGACCACCCCTGCGCGAAAGCATGTTTCCCCAGCCAGTAGTCATCGTGAAGGCCCGCTGATGGGTGTTTAGGCCCAGTTTAGCGTTGAGAGTCATTGCATTGGAGCCGCCTTCGGAGTAGTACTTTACCCCGCCCAATGTAATGCTGCTTCCGGAGGAGGCAACGCCGCTACCCGAGATAGCATTCTGGTTGTAAAGCATTACGCCTGGACTGAGTCGGAATCCGTGGTTTGGCCATGGGTAATAGTCCAGCGATACTCCGGCGGAAGCGAAGTTGAGCTTTCCGCTGACATTGATGCCGCTCGATCCGTTGCTTCCGCTGACATTGACATTATCGACGGTGTAACTGAAAACATTGCCGGTGCCACGGATGTTGAAATAGCGGTTTGCCTCGGTCGCGGCTTGAAGATTAATTCCCATCAGCCCGACGCCGCCACCCAGCGCCAGGCGCGAAAATGGCTGGGGAGGCGCGGCGAATCTGCTTCGCGGTGCAGCGGGCGTTGTGGCCACGCCGAGCGGCTGCGCCGGGATGGAACCTGAGCCGGCGGTGTTGGAGGAGACTGTGTCCTGCGCGATCGCGGGCGCTGCAACCGGCAGTGAAAGCAGCAGAGAGAGAACCAGTTGTTTCGTCATTGAGGCTTCTCCTAAGGGGCGCTCCCTCTTCAGGCGGGGAGCGGCCCGGTTAAACGATTCGGCTTTGCTCGCGCAGAACTCAACCCGACTTACCGCAGCAGCAATCGACCCTCTGCGCCAGGTCTCTATTGCGTAATGTTGATCGTGAGGACAGTCGTATGGCTTGCCCCGCCTGTTGCGGACGCCGATATAGTCACGGTGCTCGTGCCGATCGGTGTGCCGGGATCTCCTCCTCCTCCGTTCTTACCCGAGCCGCCTCCTCCGCAGGAAGCCAGCCCTGCCGAAACCACTAAGAGCATGACGAGGAACGGAGCGCCCAGTCGCCTGCGTGTGCGGAACATCGCGAACGCGAACAACCCTGCGAGGAATGGAGAGATACCGGCGTAGAGCGCGTATCGCGAAGGCCGTAGGGGCGCCAGGAAGGCTGTGGTCGGCGCGGTCGTCTTCACGGTGAGCGTACTGGTCACCGCGCTGCCATTCGGCGTCACAGAGGCCGGAGCGAACGTGCAAGTTGCTTCGGCAGGCAATCCACTGCAGGAAAAGCTGACAGCCGTGTTGAACCCGTTCATGGGAGTGACGGTGAAGGTAGCCGTTCCGCTCTGTCCTCTTGCGATGGTGAGGCTGGAAGGACTCACTGACAACTGGAAGTCGGGCGGGGGGACATTGATTGTGTATTGCGCAACGGCCACCGCGCTGTTTGCGTAGCCGCTGGCCGCTGCGATAGCTTCGATAGTCTCGCTAGACGAAACCGTAATCGGTCCAGAGTAGGCGGTGGAGGCCAGGCTTGGCGCGGTTCCATTCGTGGTGTAGTAGATCGTCGCGCCAGGAGTCGCATCGGTGAGCGCAACTGTCTGGGGTGAAGCGTAGGTTCCAGGCGCGGGTGAAAATGTCGGCGTAGCCGTCAGCGGCGCAGCGAGGGCAGCAATGCCATCCAGATCGCCAATGGTTCCAATTCCGATTAAAGTATTCGATGCGGTTTGAGGATTAATCTTCAGCAGAGCATAGCTAAAGTTAGTCGCGTAGATATTCCCGTCTGTGGCATAGGTGATGTCTTCTATGCTGTAAGTACCAACGCTCCCAATGTCGCTCACGATTGAGCCGTTTGCTGGATTGAGCGTGATCAGGCGCTGGCCAAACGCGCCGCCGCTTAGGCCGTTTTCCTCTACACCGTAGAGCGTCCCCGCTGGCGAGAAGGTCATCGCTTCCAGGAAATATCCTGAAGGCAATGACATTGTTCCAACCGGAGAAAACTGACCAGTCGCTGTGTTAATCGTTCCGAGAGTGTTTCCGGATCGGCCGTAAAGAATACCCTGGGGCGAGACGGCAATCGCAGAGACACTTTGTGACAAAGTCACCTGGCTTGCGACGGTTCCGGAACCTGGGTTGATGGTGTACAGGGTTCCATCGGAACTCGTACTGAGAAGGCCGGTGCCATAGAGGAGGTTCCTGACCGGATCGGCAGCTAGCCACCCGACATTCACAGACTGACCGGGTTGCCCGACCAGTTGCTGCGTGCCGCTGGCGGAATCGACGGTGATCAGTGAACTGGGGTACTTGGAAAAGGTGTTCCCAACGTTACCCACCGTCGAATAAAGAATGAATCCCTGAGGCAGAGCTGGATTGATGGTGTAAGTGGCTGTTGCTACGACGCTGTTCGCATAGCCTGTGGCGACTGCGATGGCTTCGATCGTTTCGGACGATGAAACCGTGATGGGGCCGGCGTACAGCGTCGAACTGGTGGTCGGCGTCGTGCCGTTCGTTGTGTAGTAAATCGTCGCCCCTGGCGTGGCATCGGAGATTGTCACGGTCTGCGCCGTCAGAAAGGTTCCGCCGGGAGGGGTGAAGGTGGGCGTCGCCGTCACGGGGTTGGCGTTGATGATGTAGGCCGCGACCGCTACCGCCGACTGGCTGTATCCGCTGGCTGTGGCGATCGCCTCAATCGTCTGCGACGACGAGACGGCGATCGGGCCGCTGTACACCGTGGAACTGGTCGTTGGAGTCGTGCCGTTGGTGGTGTAGTAGATGGTTGCGCCCGTCGTCGCATCGGAGATGGTCACCGACTGCGCCGTCGAGTACGTCCCGGCCGCGGGAGAGAAGGTTGGTGTCGCCGCCGCTGTCTGCGTCGTCACCGTGGTCACGAAACCGTGGCCGACATTGTTGCTGTCGATGTAGCCGCCTACGACTTCTCCCGATATGTTGACGCCGACGGCGGCGGTCCCGGAAATGACGACACCGGGAGCGGTAGCGGCGTTGGGAGCGCTGAACGGAGTGATGGCGCCGCCTGCCGAGAGGGGCTGCGTGTATACGAATGCGTGATTGAGGCCGCTGGAATCGGTGTACGTTCCGACAATATAGTTGCCCCCGGGATCGATGCCGATTGGGACTGTGCCGCTGAGGGTTCCACTCTTGCTGGACGTCGTCGCGCCCGGAACATCGAAGCTGGAGAGCGCACCGTTGGCTGTGCGTATGTAACCGTGCCGCACCCCGTTCGAATCCGTGTAGGCCCCCTCCACATCGCCGGCCGCGTCCATGCCCAGGTCGCCGATTCCGTCGATGCCGGCCGATGAACTGGGCGGGTCAAACGTCGTGTAAGTGCCGCTGGCAGAGCGTACGAAGCCATGGCGGATGCCGCTGGAGTCGACATAGGTTCCAGCAATCTCGCCCGAGGCGTTGACAGCGCCGGCCTCCGTACCTTCTTTGCGGCCGTTGCCGCTCTCGCCCGTGCCCGCGCCGGGTACGTCGATGGTCGTGAAGGTGCCATCGGCGGCGCGAAGGAATCCGTGATACGTGGAGGTGGGGTCGGAGACGCTGCCCGTGGTGTAGAAGCCCACGATTTGGCCGGCATCGTTTATCGCCAGCGGAGCGGTTCCCCGGTTTTTGGCTGTCGAGGCGCCCGGCGCGTCGAACTCAGTGATCGTCCCGTCGGAAGCCCGCAGGAAGCCGTGGTACCCGTTGTTGGCGTCGATATAAACGCCGGCGACATCGCCGGCCGTGTCGATCGCAGTCGGGATGGTGCCTTGCACTGAGCCTGCGGGCGGACTGGAGCCTGCTCCCGCGGCATCGAAGTTCGTCACCACGCCGCCGGCATCGCGGATAAGGCCGTGAACCACTCCGGTCGCATTGGAATACATGCCGGCGACTTCGCCCGAGGCGTTAATCGCGGTGCCGAACGTTCCCTGCAGCGCGGCCATGCCTGCGCTCGGGTCATCAAACGCGGTAATGTTGAGACCGCTCGTTCCGGTCGCGTCCGGCTGGGCTTGAAGTGCTGCCGATCCGGCGCCTTGTCCTGAAACGCCAAACAGCCGCTCCCAGCTTTTCCAGGTCCAGCTTCCGGCCGAGGCGGCGGACGCCAGCCACACGCCCGCCCCAGTGAATGTGACGAGACAGATGAGAGCGATTGGCCAGAAACGCCGCAACATACTCGCGGCGGAAATGCGCCTGTGAAGAGCGTCCGAAACATACCTGTGAAGGCAGGAGAATCGAGATGTCATTTGAAATCCCCCTTCAGTGAATCGCGCTGTTCGATCGGACCGGCGCTCGTGCACACCAGACGATCGCCAGTTTTCGTCGAGGCCCGGGCCGGAAATAGACACTGCAACTACCTGCTCGCTGCCCTGTGGGGGTATAGGTACAGCTCTCAGGCACCGCAGTCTGTGCTGATAATTGGCTTGGGCTAAGGTTGGTAAAGATTCGCCTTCAGGTCAATATGCAGAACGCAGATTTGATATGAAGTCGGTATGAAATCGGCGCCGATTGCGACGCGGCGAAAAGCAGACGCTGGTGTGGATGGATTCAGGGGACCAGTTCCCCGACCGGGACGAACTCCGACTTGCATCCCCTGAGGCAGCGGACCTTGAGAAAGGCAGCCTGTTCCTCAGGGCTGAGGGTATGCGCCCCTCTGCCGCCCTGAAAGAACTGGTTATGCGCACTGCGGAACTCATCGCCGCCGGCAAAGGCCGCGATGAGACTGAAGTTCTTGTCGAACTCATACCAGATGTCACATCCAGGAGGCGCTATGCACTCCGTTACTGTTAGCCGCAAATGGCCTTGCCCGAATTCCGGACCGGTGGCCTCGTTGTATTGATAAAGAGCCCGATTCAGATCGCTGCGCGGAAACAACAAGCGCAGCCTCTCCTGCGCGGCCCCCATTCCATGAATCTGAAACTGAGGATTCTGTTCCTCTGAGGCGCCCGTGACACGGTCCGGATCGAGCACCACTAAAGTCGCCTGGTGATCGTAGCCGTTGTCTACGCCCGTGGCGATAATCTGCTGCCCGCCGTTCCCGTCCAGGTCCGCTAAGACCATGTTAAAAAAAGTGCCTGAGTGCCAGTACTCCGAAACAAGCTTGCCATTGGCATCAAGGATTGCGATCTGGTTCGGCCACCAGGGCCATAGCTGACTGGAAACGACAATTCGGGCTGGCCGCTTGTCCGTCGCCTTTAGAACCCCAACAGCAAGCGTCAGGGAGGTCGCCGGATCACCCGCGAGTTCGGGCAGTTTTCTTCCCGGAGTCCACCGCCATTTTTCTTTGCCGCGATCGGAGTAGCAGATCAGCGTTGACGATTGCAATGGTTGAGCCGCCGGGGAATACGAGAAGAGCACGCTGGTATGGCCCTTTCCCTCCAGATCCGCGAACCAGATGCGACCGTCTGCCGCCTGGTCGTAGTACCAGGCGGGGCCGATTCCCTCAGGAAAGCTCCTGGTCCAAAGTTGTTTTCCACCGGCATCCATGATGCGGAGAACCGAGCCGTCGATTCGCCCGAACTGCGGCTGCGGAACTCTGGCTCGCGCCACGATGTAAGCGCCGCCAACGACGAGGATGATTGCGGCGAGGGCAATTCCGGCCGTCCGGAGCGAACTGGAATGAGCCGATGGGCCTGGGGCCGGTTCGATGACCGCCGGCTTGCTGCGTTCGCGGGCCTTGGCGGCAATCCAGCGCGTCTCATGTGACCCGTTATCGCCACCGGCCGCGCGATTGGGCAGGTAAATGACGGTCGGATCGTTCGCGCCCTCTGCTGCGTAATAGGCGTCGAGCGCGTGCCGGAGTCGGTTCATCTCCGTCGCAACATCGGTCGACCGCTTGGTGCGCGTCTCGCGGGGCCACAACTCCCTGATCACCCGATCAGGGGTGAGATTGCTCTGGCATTCCATGTTTTCGAGCAGAATCTCGAGCAGCTTCCTGAGCTGGTGCTTGGCCGCAAAGGTATTGCTTTGCAGGATCCTTGTGACCTGATCGTGAATGGCCGCCGAATCCATGGGCGATGGCCCGCTCCTGGCCGAAAATGGCAAGCCGTAGGTTGATTGTTATGAATAGGATCGTAGCATGGACGAAGTGGCGACCATGTGCGGGTTTCCGCTTATGAACAAGGTCTTCCCGGGGTGTGAGTTCTATAAGGAAAACCCCTCATTCCGTTCGATTTGCACAGTCCAGCTGCACGGGTCGGAGGAACGAGGTCCGTCCTGCCAACCACTCGTCCGGGGAACCGCCATCTCGTCCCGAGGGGTGCCAATGCTCGCCGGAGAAATTGTTACTGGCGGGCATCAGGACCGCGTCGTTGGTGCGGACACTATTGTTCCGGCGCAGACCGGCCCCATCGATCTCGATGTTTTCTTTGTCGAGCCAGGCCGTTGGACGGGGCCCAGTCCGAAGTTCGGCGCCGTGGCGACGCCCATGGCACAGCCGAGCGTGCGCATGCCTGCAATGGCCGAGGGCAATCAGGGAAAGGTATGGGACAGCGTCGCGAAAGCAAGAACGAGCATGGCGGCTCAACTCAATGTCCCGGAAGCGGCTGCCGTTGCCGCAACCACTTCATACGCTGGAGCCTTCGAGCGCGCTCCGGTTGAGAAGCGGATTGAGCAATACGGCGGGTTGGCGAGTGAGCAGGCCATCCTGCGCGAACTGCGCAAAGAGGGAGCGACAGGCGTCGTGGTTGCCGTCCGCGGGAATATCGTCTGGGCTGACGCCTTCGCGAGCACCGATCTCCTGGCGCACTACTGGCCGAAACTCATCCGCAGCTACGTGGCGGAAGCCATGACAACGGCCGGGGGCAACACGACACCCGACGTGCACCAGGCAGAATCCTGGGTAGGAGAGATGACGGGTGGCCGAGAGGTAGTGGAAACGGTGCCTGGTGTTTCCGTCGCACCAAAGTTACAGGCGACGGATATCAGGTGATCACGCTGCGTTCCATGCTGCCGGGGGAATCCTTCGAGGTTCACATGGCCAAGCTGCGGGATTAAGATGGTCTGCACCCGACGCACTCGGAGTTCATGAATGGCGGCTGCCTCATGCCACGGTGGTCCGCGAGAGCTTCTTTCTGTCTGACGCAGACGAGGGCAAGCCCATTGCCCTGAAGATCGACATGGCCGGGCACCAGTTGGTGAAACCGGATTGCAGCAGATTCAGAGCGACAAAGACCGTCAGCCACAGCCAGTACGGCGAGACCCAGTGAGCCAGGGCGAGCGAACCCAGAATCATCACTCCGGCGAGAAGACGAACCGCGCGTTCGATGGTCATTACACGACCTCCTCAATGGGATGGCTGACCTGCGCGTGCCGCTCGTGCAGCATGTAGTACAGCACCGGCACCGCGGGCCAGGAGAGAAATGTGGACGCCACGCCGCCCGCAATCAGCGAGAGGCCGAGGCCCTGAAAGATCGGATCGGCGAGAATGACGCTCGCTCCGATGATGACCCCGCCGGCGGTGAGCAGCACGGGACGCAGGCGCACGGCTCCCGCATCGATAACCGCTTCGGCCAGCGGTATGCCTTGCCGGCGGCGCAGCTCAATGAAGTCGACGACGAGGATGGAGTTGCGCACGATGATGCCCGCGCCGGCGATGAAGCCAATCATCGAAGTTGCCGTGAAGAACGCGCCCAGCAGTGCATGCACGGGCAGAATCCCGACCAGCGTCAGCGGGATGGGAATCATGATGGCCAGCGGCACACTGAAGGAGCGAAACCAACCAACCACCAGCACGTAGATCAGGACGAGGACAGCGGCGAAAGCAAGCCCGAGGTCGCGGAAGACTTCGATGGTGATCTGCCATTCGCCATCCCACTTCATCGAGTACCGGTCTGTGGAGTCCGGCTGAACGGCGTTATAGATGGCCAGGCGCGCGCCATCGGGCAGCAGGAGTCTTCGGATCGCCACATTCATCTTGAGGATGGCGTAGACGGGGCTCTCTTCCGCGCCCGCGACGTCGCCGGTGACATAGACCACCCGCTTCAGATTCTTGTGGTAAATGTCGGGCTCGAGCGTGGTGCGCTTCACGTCCACAAGCTCCCGCAGCGAAACCATGCTGCCGTCCGCGCCGCGCAGATGAATGTCCTGGAGTCCCTGCTCGGAAGAGCGCTCGGGGCGGGCGAACTGGACAATGGTGGGGATGGCCTCGCGCGCGCTGGGCACGTGCAGCAGACCTGCCTGGGCGCCGGAGGTCGCCAGCGCCAGCGTCTGCGCAACTTCGGCGACCGGGATGCCGTGCAGCGCGGCCTTTGCTTCATCGACCTGGAAGTCGAGCTGCGGCTGGGGGTCCTGCAAGTACCAGTCCGTATCGACCACGCCGGGTGTTGTCTCGAAGATGTGCTTTACCTGGCGCGCGAGGGCGACCTGCCCGTCGAGGCTCGGGCCGTAGACTTCGGCGACCAGCGTTTGCAGCACCGGAGGTCCGGGCGGGACTTCCGCCACCTCGATGCGAGCGCCGTACGCACCGGCGATGCGGTCCAGCTCCGGACGCAGGCGGCGCGCGATCGCGTGGCTCTGGGCAGTGCGCCTTTCGGCGGGCAGCAGATTTACCTGGATGTCAGCCTGATTCGGCTGCTGCCGCAGAAAATAGTGGCGGACGAGGCCGTTGAAGTTAAATGGGCCGGAACTTCCGGCGTAGATCTGGTAGTTCGAAACTTCGGGCTGGCGGACAAGATCCTGTGCCAGCGCCTGAGCGACGCGCGTGGTCTGCTCCAGCGGAGTTCCGTCGGGCATGTTGACGATGACCTGGAACTCGCTTTTGTTGTCGAAAGGCAGCATCTTGACGAGCACCAGGCCGAGCGGGACCAGCGCGCAGGCGACGAGGAGCAGCAGGACCACCGCAGCCAGAAAGGCCCAGCGATTGCGCGCGCTTCCGATGAGCCGGCGCATCGCGCCCCGATAAACGCGGGTGAGCCAGCCTTCCTTCTCCGGGGTAAACGTGTGCGCGCCGCTCAGATGCTTGCGGCCCAGCAGGCGCATGGCGGCCCAGGGTGAGACGACGAACGCCACGGCCAGCGAAAACAGCATCGCCGTGGACGCACCGACGGGAATGGGGCGCATATACGGCCCCATGAGTCCGCGCACGAAGGCCATCGGCAGGATGGCCGCGATGACGGTGAACGTGGCCAGGATGGTTGGATTGCCGACTTCAGCGACGGCTTCCATGGCAACCTGGCTGAGCGGACGGCCGCTGTTGATGGGCATGCGGAAGTGCCGCACCATGTTCTCGACCACGACGATCGCGTCGTCGACCAGGATACCGATGCTGAAGATGAGCGCGAAGAGCGTGACGCGATTGAGCGTGTAGCCCATCAGGTAAAAGATGGCGAGCGTCAGCGCCAGCGTGACGGGGATGGCCAGCAGCACCACACCGGATTCGCGCCAGCCGAGGAAGAGCGCGATGAGCAGCGTGACGGAAAGCGTCGCGAGGACGAGGTGCTTCAGCAGCGTGTCCGATTTCACCTTCGCCGTCGCGCCGTAGTTCCGAGTCGTGACGATGTTCAGATCGGAGGGCAGGCGGACGCCCTTCATCTCATTCACGCGCGCGAGCACCGTATTCGCAATGTCCGTCGCATTGGTTCCCGTGCGCTTGGCCACGCTGATCGTGACCGCGGGATACTTCTTTGCCGGCGCCTTCTGCGCGCTCGCGTCGCTGGCGCCGAAGAGGACATAATCGCTGGGATCGGCGGGACCATCGACGATGCTGGCAGCAACGTCGCGCAGATAGATGGGCTGGCCGTGCGCAACGCCGAGCACCACGCCGCCGACATCCTGCGCATCGCGGAAGAGATTGCCCGCGTCAACCCGGATCTCTTCGTTGCCATCAGCGAACTCTCCTGCCTGCGTACGTGCATTGGCCGCCTGCAGCCGTTGCACCACGTCTCCGGGCGAGACGCCGAAGCCTGCCAGCCTGGCGCTGTCCAGGACCACGCGCATTTCGCGGCGCTGCCCGCCAATAACGGTAGTCTCCGAGACATCGGGAATCTGGCGGATGGCGTGTTGAATCTCATCCGCCATCTGCCGCAGTTGATAGCCGTCGTAATGTTCGCCCCAGAGGGTGAGCGCGAGGATGGGCACATCGTCGATCGAGCGCGCTTTGATCATGGGCTGCGATGCGCTCACCGGCAGGCGATTCGCATTGGAGTAGACCTTGCTGTAGACCTTGACCAGCGCGTCTTCCTCGGGCGTCCCCACCTTGAAGCGGACGATGACCAGACTTTGGCCGGGGCTGGAGATCGAGTAGACGTACTCCACGCCGGAAATCTCGTGCATCATTCCCTCGACGGGATTGGTGACGCGCTCCTCAACCTCCTTCGGCGATGCGCCCGGCATTGCGGTCATCACGTCGAGCATGGGGACGAGGATCTGGGGTTCCTCCTCACGCGGAATCCCGAGCACCGCAAATAGCCCGAGCGCCAGAGACGCCGCAATCACGAGCGGCGTCAGCTTCGAATCGATGAAAGCGCCGGCGATGCGCCCGGCAATGCCGGTGCTGCGGCAGGCAATCTCCCGCGGAGAGCTGGGCTTCATGGCTGCGCCTCGTTGCTGGACTCAATGCGCTTGCCGGCGAGGTCACGATCGCCGGGAAGGTTCACCAGAGTCTCGCCGGCGGCCAGGCCGGAAAGAATTTCCACCTGATCACCGTGGCGGGTACCGAGCGTGACATAACGCAGCTGTGCAATCCCCTGGGAATCGAGCGCGTACACGCATGCCAGCGAACCGCGCATGACGACGGCGGACTGCGGCGCAACAATCACGGACCGTGTGCTGCCGGGAAACTGGACGGTGGCATACATTCCGGCGTAAAGATGCTTCGTCTGCGGCAGATCGAGCTTGACGAGAAAGCTGCGGCTGGCGGGATCGGCGGAAGGTACGATCTGCGCCACGCTGCCGGTAAGGCCGCCGGTTTCGGAACCGTCCATCGCAATCGGAACTTTCATGCCCGGACGCACGGTCGCGATCAGCGACTCATCGACCGTCGTCCAGACCTGCAGCGGTCCGTCGCGATCGACCTGCAGTAGCGGTGTGCCGGGGGTTGCCAGCGTTCCGGGATCGGCCAGGCGTGCGGTAACAACGCCGCTGAAGGGCGCACGCAACGTGGCATAGTCGAACTGAGTGTGCGCCGTGGCGACGGCGGCCTGAGCCGCACGGCTCTGCGCCGCCAGCGACTCCAGCCGCAACTGCGCGGCCTGCGAGCGCTTCTCGACTTCGTCGAATTCCTGTGGGCTGACGCTGTTCTGTTCTTTGAGAATGCGATACCGCGCCAGAGTTCCCGCCGCGAGCGACGCGTCGGCCTTCGCCGCCTGTTGCTGCATCTGCGCCGCGGCTGCCGCTTCCGTCGCCTGCGTGAGCGCGGAGTGCATTGCTGCGCCGTCCAGCGCAACGAGCACCTCGCCGGCGCCGACACGATCTCCGGGCTGAACCAGCACCTGGCGGACCTGCGCCGGCACCTGAGCTGAGATCGCGATGGATTCCTTTGCGTGCAGCGTGCCGGTGGAAGGGATGCTCTGCGGCGCCTGTGCGGCCGTGCTGTGCACGAGTTGCGCCTTCGCGACGGGCTCTGTTGCTGCCGCGGCTCCGTCGCCGCGCGAACAGCCCATGAGCAGCACCGGAGCGAGCAAGAGAGAGTTGAAGAGGGCGAATTTCATTGCAGGACCTCCGCCGAATCTGGTGTGAGCTGCCCGGTGGCATACAGCAACTGTGCATAGGCCACGGCGTTGCCGTACGCAGACCGCCAGTAGTCGTTTTGAGATTGCCGCTCCGCATCCTCGGCCCGCAGCAGATCGGTCATGGTCGCCAGGCCGGCGTTGTAGCGGTTGCGCAGGATGCGGAGACCTTCGGTCGATTGCTGCATGGCGGCTTGCGCGGTGGCGACCATGCGCTCAGCGGTCTGGTGGCCGGTGAAGGCCCGCTCGACAGCCAGTCGAATCTGCAACTCCGCTGTTTGTTCCTGCGCTTCGGACTTCTGCCGCTGCGCCTGTTCCCCACGAAGCCGTGCACGCGTGCCGAGGGGAAGGATGTCGAGATCAAGCCGCACGCCGGCCGCCCAGTTATTGCCGCCGCTGCCGGCGAAGGACTCGCGGTCTGTCTCCCAGTTGCCGTAGGCGCTGATCTGCGGCAGAAAGCCTGCCCTGGCTGCGGAGACCGCCTTCTGCTGGGCGGTGGCGGCGCTGCGCAGAGCCTGCAGATCGGGACGGACTTTGAGCGCGGCGGCGATGTTGTCAGCCAGAACGCCGTTGGGGAAGCTTTTTGCGTCCAGCGGCTGCAGGCGCGGACGCTGCGGCATCGTTCCGCCCATGGCGGATTCCAGTGCTGCCCACGCTGTCTCGAGATCGCCCTCCGCGGCAATCTGTTCCTGCTGCCGCTCGGCCAGGTTCACCTGCGCGGCGAGCTGATCGGAATCAATTGCCAAGCCGGCTTTCACCCGGCCTTCAGCGTCGTGGAGCAGGGCCTGCGCTGTGTCCACCTGACGCTGCGAGAGGTCCATCTGCCGCTCTGCATAAAGCACCGACTGATACCCCTGGACCACCTGAAGCACAATCCCCTGATTTACGGCCATGCGGGCTTGCTGCGCACTGTGCCCGGTGAGCTTCGCACTGTGCAGCCGGTCCTGTGTCGCCCATCCATCGAAGAGCTTCCACTGACCGCTCAGGCGCGTGGCGAAGTTCCCGACAGGGGTGGGCCGGTTCAGGGAATTGAGTGCAAAATCGCTCTGCGTGAACCGCTGCTGGCGCAGTCTTGTACCGAAGACGTAAACCGGGTCATTACCGCGGGAAAGATCCTCGGCAAAGTTGAGTTGCGGCAGGAAAGCCGTGCGCGCCTGGGCGATACCCGCGTCAGCCGCTGCAACATCGGCCTTCGCCGCTGCGGCGGCAGGATTCTCTCCCAGCGCGCGATCAATTGCCTGGCGCAAAGTGAGGGTCTGCGCGGAACCTCCGGCAGTCACCAAAGCCAGCAGTAGAAAAACAATCTGATATTTCCAGCGAAGTCGGTTCATGCGCCCCGGTGTCACCGGCCGCCGCGCAGTCGCAGAGATCCGCGCCTGATGGAGCGCGCAGTCCGGCCCCGCACGGCTATGCGGTGCTTTCACCTCTCAAAACGCCGGGAATCCGGGATTCGTTACAGGGTATTTTTCGTGAGGCGGAGATATTCCTCGGTCAGAAGCCGCCGGAGCACCGGCGACGTCGAATCCGGACAAACGTCGATGGCACGGCATCGGTCGATGGCACGTTTCAGATCCTGAATGAAAGCCACACAGGCGGGGCACCCTTCGAAGTGCCGGCGCATCTGGTCGCATGTGGCCGGCGGCAGGCGAGCGTCCAGATATTCCGAGAGGTTGGCGAAGATCTCGCGGCAGTCCACGGGACGGGCTTTGGAAGCATTCGCAGCACGGGGCCTCTCCGGTTTGCCGCGCACGCGGCGACTTATCTCCCGGCGAAGCAGCAGGCGGGCACGATGAAGCCGTACCCGAACCGTGCCGGGCTGAAGGGAGAGGATGCGCGCCACCTGCTCCGTTTCCAGCTCCTCCATATCGTGCAGCACCAGCACGATCCTGAGCTGGGCAGGTAGCCGCAGGACAGCCTCGTGGAGCATACGTTGGTCTTCGTCTGTGGCCGCGGAGTTCTCCGGATCCTGGCGGGTATCGGCCAGGAGCCGGCTCAGCTCGTCACCGTGAGGCATCAGTTCCTCGAGCGAGACGGCCCGCTGCCACGAGGCGCGTCTGCGACTCTGCCAGCAACGATTCTTCGCGGCCGTGTAGAGCCATGCGGCGAGCGCCTGCGGATCCTCGAGCTTCGCGAGATGGGGAAGCGATTTGAGCAGCACTTCCTGGGCGGTGTCTTCGGCGTCCTCCCGATGGCCGCAGACTTTGAAGCCGAAGGAAAGAACCGTGCGCTGCAGGAGTTCCAGCGCCCCAGAGACGCTTTGCGGATCGCCCCTGCGCAGAATCCCAATCGCCTCTTCGAGGTCAGCGCGCAGAACCCGGCTCCTTCCGACCGAACCCTTCATTATAGAAAATGAGATCCGGCTATCGACCCCAGTCGCGCGCAAATGGGAGTGCCTACGGTACTGAATTGAAGTTCTGTGGATCGGTGTGCCGCGGTTGACGATATCCTGGAAATGCTGCCCGACAAAGGCCTTCGCGACCCGGCCTCGATCTGCACAGCAAGTAACGCGGCTCAGCCCTGGTGGAGAGACATTTTCACCCATGGATTCGTCCGAGCAAACCCAGCAAGAGCTCCGCACCGAAGTCCTGACGGCTTCGAGCAGCGCCCTGCTCCCATGGCTGGTCGCGGTGGCGTTCTTCATGGAATCGCTGGACACCACCATCCTGAACACGGCTGTTCCGGTTATAGCCACAGCTCTCAGCGTCACGCCTCTTGCCATGAAGGCGGTCCTGGCCAGCTATACTCTCGCGCTTGCCATCTTCATCCCGATCAGCGGCTGGATGGCCGACCGCTTCGGCACCCGTCACGTATTCTCGACCGCTATCGGGATCTTCATCCTTGGCTCGCTGCTCTGCGGCATCTCCACCAACATCCACGAACTTGTCTTCTGCCGTGTGCTCCAGGGTTGCGGCGGCGCGATGATGGTTCCCGTCGGACGTCTCACGCTGGTCCGCGCCTTCGCCAAACACGAACTTGTCCGCGTGATGAGCTTCGTCTCCATCCCTGCCCTGATCGGGCCTATGCTCGGTCCGGTCGCCGGCGGCCTTATCGTTGACTATCTCCACTGGCGCATCATCTTCTTCCTGAACATTCCCATCGGCCTGCTCGGCCTGGTGATGGTCTACCTCCACCTGCCGGATTATCGCGAGCGGGATACTCCGCCGCTCGATCTGCTGGGCCTTATCCTCTTCGGCTCCGGAGTCGCGCTGCTCTCCTACGTCCTCGAGGTATTCGGCGACCATACCCTCAGCGTCCGCGAAATCTTCAGCCTGCTTGCGATCTCCTCGGCCCTCCTTGCCGGTTACTGGCTGCATGCGAAGGACACCCCGTTCCCTCTGCTTCGGCTCTCGCTCTTCCGGCTACGCACCTTTCGCGCGGCCGTCGGAGGAGGCCTGATCACGCGTCTCGGAATCGGCGGCGTGCCTTTTCTCCTGCCGCTGCTCTATCAGATCGGCCTGGGTTATAGCCCGGTCCAATCGGGGCTCCTCATCATGCCGCAGGCCATTGCGGCCATGTTTATGAATGCCTGCATGACGCGCCTGCTGAACCGTTTCGGTTACCGCTACATCCTGATCTCAAACACGCTTATCATTGGCGCTCTGCTCGCGCTGTTCGCCACGATTGGGCTGCGTACGCCACTCTGGTACATCGTGCTGCTCGCGTTTCTCTATGGAGCCTTCAGCACTCTGCAATACACCAGCATGAACACCCTGGTCTACGCGGATGTCGTCGAAGAGGACACGAGCGCGGCGAGCACCATCTTTGCCACGATGCAGCAGATGGCGCTCAGCTTCGGCGTCGCGATTGCCGGTCTCGCGACCGCCTTCTTTCTACCCGAGCACACCTGGTCGGTTCCCGTCGTTTTCATTCATGGAATTCATAAGGCGTTTATCGCCCTCGGCATACTGACCGTAGTCTCGACCGTGGTCTTCCGCAGTCTGCGCCGCCGTGACGGGCTCTCCATCAGCCGGCAGAAACTGGCCCGTGCCGGATGAGAGCTGCCTGCAAAGGAGGGTTCGCACGAGTGTTTGGCGAACCAGATCAAATCTGTTCGAAATAGCGTTGCCGCTCCCAATCCGTCACGGAGCCGTCGAACGCCGCCTGTTCCGAGCGGAAGAAATGCGCATAATGCGCTGCGACCTCGGCGCCCAAAGCATCGCGAACGAAGGTGCTCGCTGCGAAGAGATCGGTCGCCTCGTGCAGGGTGGCCGGCATGGAGGGCATCTCGCTTGCCGCGTAGACATCGCCTTCAAAAATGGGAGGCGGCTCAGTTTTGCTGGCGAGTCCTTCCAATCCGGACGCGATTGCCGCTGCGATCGACAGGTAGGGATTGCAGTCTGCGCCAGGAATTCGGCACTCGATTCTCAGGCTTGGTCCCGCACCCACGACCCGGAAACTGGCTGTGCGGTTGTCATAACACCATGCGAGGCGTGTTGGCGCCCATGAACCAGAACGGAAGCGCTTGTACGAGTTGACGGTGGGAGCGTAGAAGACCATGAACTCGGGCACATGTGCGATCCATCCGCCGAGGAACCAGCGGAAGGTGTCGCTGCACCGCACCGGTCCCAGGTTGCGCTCTCCTGCCATCGCGCTCTGTCCGTCCTGCCACAGACTCAAATGCAGATGGCAGCTCGAACCAGCCTGATCGGCGGCGGGCTTCGCCATGAAGGTGACGCTCATGCCCAGGCTGTCTGCCACCTCCTTAAAACATTGTTTGAATACGACGTGACGATCCGCCATGGTCAGAGCATCGGCATACCGGACGTTCAGTTCGTGCTGGCCCTTTCCCCACTCGCCTTTCGAGCATTCGACCGGAACGCCGGACTGCGACAGGTGCCGGCGCACCGCGCCGTTCAGCTTCTCTTCCCGCGTGCCCTGCAGGACGTGATAGTCCTCGAGATACCAGCCCGCTGCCTGGAGGCCACTGTATTTCGCCGCCGCAGCGTCGCGATAGGAATTATTGAAGATGTAGTACTCCAACTCGGTGCCGGCAAAGACCTGGTAGTCCATTTGCGCTGCCCGCTCGATCTGCCGGCGCAGAATCGTACGTGGGGCCTGCTCCACCAGTTCGTGCGAGCGGCAGTGCAGCACATCGCACGTCACAAGTGCGGTGCGGTCCAGCCAGGACGCTATGCGGAGGGTCGAGAGATCGGCGCGCATCGCTACATCGCCATAACCTCGCTCCCAGTTCGCGAACTGGTATCCCGGCACGGGGTTCATCTCCATGTCCGTCGTAAGAAGGTAATCGCAGGCATGCGTCTCCGGCTCTTCATTTTCCAGGAAGAAGCGCGCATCCAGCCGCTTGCCGAACGGGCGGCCGTAGATATCGGCGAAGGTCAGCAACACCGTGTCGACGCGCGATTCGTTGACCATCGTCCGAAGCTCGTCGAGGGTCAGCATTCCGGTGATCTTCATCGCATGTCCTCAACCTGCGGTCCGTGTCCTGAGATAAAAGCTCTTCGGACGGGTAAGGTAATGAAATCCCAGCCGCGATAAGGTGCAGCCGTGGCCGCTGTCTTTGATTCCAACCCAGGCGAGTTCAGGATCGAGGTAATCACAGCGATTGGCGTAAACCGTCCCCGCCGCGATCTGAGCTGCCAGAGCTTCGCCACGTCCGGAATCTTCGGTCCAGATCGACGCAGTGAGCCCGTAGGGGCTGTCGTTCATCAGGCGAATTCCTTCGTCTTCCGAATCGACAGCCATGATACCGATCACCGGACCGAAGCTCTCTTCGGTCATCAGATCCATGCTATGGTCCACGTCGACCAGCACAGTAGGCTCAAAGAAGTATCCCCGGCCTGGCGGCCGGTTTCCCCCGGTCAGAAGCTTTGCGCCCCGTTGCACCGCCTGATCGACCTGCCGCTTCAGGAAGTCGAGAGCTTTCCGCTGCGCGAGGGGCCCGATGCCGGTGGCAGGATTCTCCGGGTCGCCCACAGTGTACTTCCGCACCTCTGCAACGAAGGCATCGACGAATTTTGAGTAGAGCGGACGCGCGACGTAGATTCTCTCCACAGCGCAACAGCTCTGGCCCGCATTGTAGAAGGCGCCGTCGACGAGGTTCGCTACGGCAAAATCGAACCTGGCATCCTCGCAAACCAGCGCCGGATCCTTTCCGCCCAATTCCAGCCCCATATCCAGAAGCTGTTCCGATGCGTGACGGTAGACCTCGCGGCCTCCCTCAACGGAACCGGTGAACGAAACGAAATCAACCGCGCGTCCGGCAATCAGTCGCGTTATCGTCTCGTGATCGACGCGGATGGAAGCGACAAGGTCGCCCGGCAAGCTGGTTTGGCGGAATGCGTCAGTAAATGCGTCTCCGCACAGCGGAGTGAGGCGGGCGTGTTTGATCAGCACCGCGTTGCCTGCCAGCAGGGCAGGAAGAACGACGTTCACCGCGATCAGCAGCGGGTAATTCCAGGCGGGGATGTCGAGGACGATGCCCAGCGGCTCGTGGCGGATAAACCGGTGCAGGCCCGGCTTCGGCTCGAGCATCTCATCCTGCAGTCCTGAGGGCGCGAGGCGCAGCATCGTGTTGGCGCGATCCAGCATCGTGTCCACTTCGCGCTGCGCCTGCACCAACGGCTTTCCCATCTGACGCGTGATGTCCAGCGCGACCGTCTCTCGCATCGAGCGAAACGCATCCACGAAGCCCCGGCAAATCTCGACTCTCTCGTTGACGGACACCTCTCGCCATTTCTTCTGAGCGGTCCGCATACGCTCGAGGATGGCGCCGAGTTCCACTTCCGAAGTCATTTCGAGAGTTCGGAACGTTTCCTCGGTCGCGGGGTTCACCAGCTTCATCGCCCTCATGATTACCAGCTTTCCTCGTAGAGCCGCTGCAGATCGTCCTGCGTGCACGGGCGGATATTCGTCTTGTGACACGAATCGGCAAACGCGCTTTCTGCGAGTGCTTCAAGACTCTCGCGAGGCACGCCGTGATTGCGCAGCCCGCGCTGGATGCCGAGGCGGTCGATCATGGCTTCGACCATTTTGACGGCTTCGGCGGCGTCTCGATTTTGCGATTCATTCGACGGGCTGTCGCGATACAGGCGGGCCAGGCGAGCGTAGTGCGGCGCCGCTGCGCCCAGATTGAATCGCATCACAGCCGGCAAACACAGTGCATTCGCCAGGCCGTGATGCAGGCCGAATTCTGTGGAGAGCGGATGGGCCAGCGAATGTGTCGCTCCGAGATCCTTCTGAAAGGCAATCGCTCCCATGGACGCCGCTACCAACATGTTGCCCCGCGCCTCGATATCCTGGCCGTTGCGCGTCGCGCGCTCCAGGTAGCGGATGATCAGTTCCAGACCGTGAATGGCGATTGCGTCGCAGATCGGGTGGTATACCGGACAGGTGAGCGACTCCAGACAGTGGGTGAAGGCGTCCATGCCTGTCGCGGCTGTCAGAGATGGCGGGAGGCTCACGGTTAATTCTGGATCGAGAATCGCTCTCCTCGGCATCAACCACGGGCTGAAGATGATCAGCTTACGGTTGAGTTTCTTCGAAGTGATCACCGAGGATCTTCCTACTTCGGTGCCGGTGCCCGCCGTCGTCGGGATGGCGATGATCGGATCGTAGGGCCCGGTCATGCGGTCCATGCCGCCGGCCTGCGCTTCGAAGTCGGCGAGCGTTCGATTCTCGCGGGCCATCACGACCGTAGCCTTGGCCACATCAATCGCGCTGCCCCCGCCCAGTCCGATGACACCGTCGCACCCTGCCCTGCGATAAGATTCCGCGGCCTGGACGACATCCTCTTCGATCGGGTTTGGATGCACGCGATCGAAGACTTCGAACTGGAGCCCGGCATGCTCGAGAACGGATGCAACTGTCCTGAACGGAGGCGCGGCGCGCAGACCAGGATCGGTTACCAATAAGGGCCGGTGAATGCCCACTTCTTCCAGGCATTTCGGAAGCATGCGCGTCGCTCCCGCACCGAAAACGATCCGGGTTGGGAAAGAGAATGTTGTGATTTCATCGAACATGTCAGCTCCTGCCTGACGAGGTAGCGCGATCCTTTGATCCAACTGCGGAAACCCAGCCGGGGGTCACGTACTTGCGGCGCACTTCGAAGACAAAAATAAGGATGAGCACCGACAGCACGCCGGCCAGCGTTTTGGCAGCGAGTTGGTTCGGCGGCATCATCAGCACGAAACAAATGAACAGCGTGTAGACGAGCGCGATGCTGTTGAATGCCGCGCCCGACCTGCCGAGTCTCCACCTGGCAAGCGTGGGCCAATCCGATCCACGCAGACGCGAGCGCAATCCCAGCGCCACGGGGATTACATAAGCCAAATACAACGCCACCGTGCTCAGCGAGGTGACGATGGGGACGGCACCCGTCCAGGCCATGGCCGCAAGGCTGGCGATTACGGTGGCCCAGATCGCCGCGACCGGAGTCCCGTGCCTGGCGCTGACCTGCTGCATGATGCCGGCGAAGGGCGTTCCACGATCGCGCGCCAGAGAGTAGATGGCGCGGGACGCCGAGGTCACGCAGGAAAGTCCGCAGAACCACATTGCGATCGAGGCGATGGCCGCGAGGGCGTTTCCGAAGCGGTATCCGAGGCTGGTTTGCAGAATGGCGATTGCAGCGGGCACAGCGTTTCCCTGCGCGTCGTGCGCGGCCAGCACCGCTGGAACCGAGCGGATCGCCAGGGTTATGGCAAGCAACAGGATGTATCCCACCACGCCGGAGACGCCGACCGCAATCACCATACCCCAGGGTGCGACGCGGCGCGGATCGTGCGTCTCCTCTGCCATATGGGCCGATCCGTCGAACCCGGTGTAGGTCCAGTGCGCCTGGAGCAGTCCCAGGAGAAATGCCCACGCGTAACGATGGCCGCCCGAATTGCTGGTGCTGGCAAGGAATGAAAGCGGCCGGTGCGGGGCGAGCCAGAAGAGAATCCCGGCGATCGCAAAGACGCCGACGAGATGAATGACCACGCTGGTGTTGTTGAGCAGGGCTACGAGGCGCACGCCGAAATGGTTGATCAGACCGTGCACCAACAGGGTGAATGCGAACATGAGAAATACGTGTCTGGGCGACGGCGAGATGCCCAAAAATGGCAGGATGAACTGCGCGGCGCTGAAATTGATGCCGGCCAGCGCCGCGATGAGGCCAACAATGTTCAGGGATGCGACGAACCATCCGGCGGCGCGTCCGCCGAGCGCTGCGGCCCAATGGTACATTGCACCCGACGTTGGATAGGCCGAGCACAACTCCGCCATGCTCGCAGCCAGCAAGAGGGTGAACACGGTCGCGATCGGCCATCCGAGCGACATCTCGAGAGGGCCACCCATCTTCAGGCCATATCCGTAGAGTGTCACCGCTCCGGTCAGGATGGAAATAATCGAAAAGGAAATGGCGAAATTCGAAAATCCCCCCATGCTGCGGAAGAGTTCCTGCGCGTATCCGAAGTGGCTCAGGTCCTGCTCGTCGCGCGATGGAGAGGTGTTGGACATGAATCGCCGGCGGTTCGGGCTGACCCAGCAGTTCTGCAATGATCAGATCAGCGTGGAGCTGACGTCAACATGCGGGCGCCTCTGTCTAAGCGAAGTCGCCCAGCACTTTCAGGCTGGTTTTGATGCAGCTAGTCGCAATGCAGCGGCCGTGCATTCCGCGCCCAGCCAACTATTGTGACGGTTCCAAAGTCAGCTTCTGCACCCGCCAGTTCAGGAGCTCAGCTGCGAACAGAACGTTTTCAGAGGGGCACGCCAGTTCGTGAATCCAGCCAAACTCTCCAGGGCCATGACCGCTGCGTCCGAGCACTCCAAGTACTTTGCCATCCAGGGTGAGCATATAAATGCGGCCCGGATAGCCATCTGCCGCGTAAAGCACCTGGTGCGGCCCCGGTGTAATGCAGATGGCCCACGGCGAGCCGTTCATCATGGTCTTGTTCAGGGGCGCAGGCGCCTCCGGCGTCGGCGGGATTTGCGATGGCATCTTCCCCAGCCAGGGATGGATGGCGTGGTCATAGGGTATGTTGATGTGGATCTCACGCAGGTATTTGCCGTCTCTGTCGAAGACCTGGATGCGGCCGTTGCCGCGATCGGCCACGTATACGTTGTCGGCATCATCGACGGCGATGCTGTGCGGAGTATTGAACTGGGCGGGACCGGTCCCCGGCTCCCCCCACGACTTGATCCAGTTGCCATCCTTATCGATTTTGGCGACGCGTGAATTGATGTAGCCATCGCTGATGTATGTATTGCCCGCAGAGTCCCAGGCCATGTCGGTGACCTGGCGAAATTCACCGTCGATCGGCGGCAGAGGTGGCTTCGGATGGCGGAGCGGCCCGGTGCCCTCGTCGGAAGCTTCCTGCTTGCGTCCGAAAACCATCAGCACGCGACCTTCCGGACTGAATTTGATGACCATATCCGAGCCCTTGTCAGCCACCCAGATGTTGTCTTCCCTGTCTACTCTCACGGCGTGCGCAAAGCTCCAGGCATACAGGTGATGCCCGATTTCGCGAATGTACTTTCCGTCGGAGTCGAATTCGAGCAACTGTGCGGCGGCCGCGCCATAGGCAGGTCCCGACGTATTGCCGCGGGAGAAGACAAAGACGTGACCTTTGGAATTGACGGCGACACCGGCAGCTTCTCCGAAATACAGATCCGGCGGCAGCTGAAAGAAATCAGTCTGCGCCCGGAAATGGATCTCCGGAACAGCCTGCTGCGCGATCAGCGGAATCGACAGGAAGAATGTCGCCGCAAGAGCCAGATACTTCATTGTTCCCCTCCGGAAGGAGTTATGCCCATCGGCGGCAGTATATGCGCGCTCCGGTCTCAGCTCGCTCGTACCCGTATTCCTGGGCTGTTATCCTGCGTCCGGCAAATCATTTGAATTGGCAAGGAGCCGACGCATGTCCGCTCGTTCACGGCGTGATTTCCTGAAGGCCGCTTCGTTAGCCGGAGCGTGCCTCTCTCTGGAGCACTTCCAGGCGTTCGGCGAGCCAGTCTCCTCGCCTGTGCATATCTGGAGCACTTTGCGCGACCAGCGGCACACGGCTGGGGAGCCTCTGGCGTGGAAGGCTGCGAGCCAGGTCAGTGCCGAGGCCATCATCCTCGATCCCACCGCGACACGCCAGCAGATTCTGGGCTTTGGCGCCGCTATGACCGACTCAGCCTGTTATGTGATCAGTCAGCTGACGCAGGCCGAACGCGATGCCGTGCTGCACGACATCTTCTCTCCCGATGAGATGGCCATGAACGTCTGCCGCACGTGCATCGGGGCGAGCGATTACGCGCGGACACTCTACAGTTTCGACGAGAGCGATACGCCCGATCCCGAGCTGAAGAAGTTCTCTATCGACCACGACAAGGCATACATTCTGCCGGTGCTGCGCGAGAGCCGCAGGCACAATCCGGAGCTGTTTTTGTTTTCATCGCCATGGAGCCCGCCGGGGTGGATGAAGCCCGACAAGACGATGCTGGGCGGCGCAATGCGCAAGCAAAGCTTCGGTCCATACGCGCGCTATTTCGTGAGATTCCTCGAGGGATACAAAGCTGAAGGCGTGCGCATCAACGCCGTCACCGTGCAGAACGAAGTGGATGCGGAGCAGGATGGCCGCATGCCGGCTTGCACGTGGGCGCAGGAGCTGGAAATGGAATTCGCGGCACGCCACCTCGCTCCGGTGATCAGAGATGCCGGGCTGGATACGAAGATCTGGCTTCTCGATCACAACTACAACTTGTGGGGGCGAGCCATCGACGAACTCAGCGACCCCGCAGTCTACGAGGCCGTGGACGGCATCGCGTGGCATGGATACGCCGGCGAGCCTACAGCCATGACGCGCGTGCACGATGCTTTCCCGGCAAGGAATGCCTACTGGACCGAGGGCGGGCCGGACATCGACAAACCCGACTACCAGACCGATTTCACGCAGTGGGCGCAGACGTTCAACGGAATCCTGAACAACTGGGTGCGGTCGATCACGGCGTGGAATCTGGCGCTCGACGAGCACGGGAAGCCGAATCTTGGGCCGTTCTCGTGCGGCGGCACGATCACCATCGAGAACGGTTCGCACAGGGTGACGAAAAGCGGTCAGTACTGGGCGTTCGCGCACTTCTCGCGGCATATCCGGCGGGGCGCGAAGGTATTTGCGACCAACGGCGTCGCTCCCACGTCGCATGCCGCTGCGGTGACGCACAGCGGGTTTATTAATCCGGACGGTAAGCATGTCCTGGTCCTCGCCAACCGCGGGCCGGAGTTGCAGGTTCAGCTGGTGATGGGCAGCCAGGCCATCGATCTCACCCTGCCGGCGGACTCGGTGCACACGCTGGAGTGGGCGTGAGGCGCGCGCGGCGTCTTAACGAGAAGTGTTGATTCTCAGAGGAAGCGGACCGGCGATTGCAGAAACAGCTTAGCGATAGGAACAGGGGAATGCCGTTGAGAGTTGTTTGTTGGGCGCTGATTACAGGTCTACTGGCAATTGCGCGACTGCCGGCGAAAGCGCAGGAGCGGCCGAAGATCACGGGAATCTCGCACGTGGGCTATTTCGTTTCGGATCTGCCGAAGGCGGTCTCGTTTTGGCACGACTTCCTGGGCTTCGATGAGTACACAACGCTGAATCGGCCGGGCACGAGCGAGATTCGCATCGCATTCATCAGGATCAACGACCACGAGCACATTGAACTCTTCACGGACAAGCCGGTGAATCCGCCAAACATGATGAGCCACCTGTGCTTCAGCGTGAACAATGTGGAGCAAATACGTGCGTACCTGCGTTCAAAGGGAATCGCCGTGGAGCCAGGGAACGGCGGCAAGACACGCACCGGCGATTATGCGTTCGAGATCAAGGATCCCGATGGCACGCTCATCGAGTTCGTGCAGAGCCTATCGACAGGCTTTGAGGCGCAGAGCAGGGGTAAGTTCATGCCGCCGACGCGCATTTCCGATGCGATCTATCACGTGGGCTTTTTGGTGGGGAATCTGGAGAAGTCGCTCGCCTTTTATGAGGGCGTGCTGGGATTCAGCGAGACCTGGCGCGGCTCCGCAAACCAGAAGGAGCTGAGCTGGGTGAACCTGAAGGTGCCCGACGGAACCGACTACATCGAGTTGATGCTTTACCGAGACCATCCGGACAAGTTCGGAACAAAGAACCACGTGTCATTGCTGGTGCCGAGTGTACCGAAGGCGATTGAAGAGCTCGAATCGCGCCCGGCGTACAAGACGTATCTCACCTACGGCAAGCCACTGGAGATGCAGGTGGGCAAGAACGGGAAACGGCAGGTGAACATCTACGATCCGGACGGGACGCGGGTGGAACTGATGGAGTCGCAGACGGTCGACGGCAAGCCGCGGCCCTCGTCGACCGCGCCGCCTCCGCCGCCAGCCCACGAGTAAGCCTTCGCAAAGTATGATCCGGAAGTTACGAAATCCGCGCCGGCGGTGTGTGGCCGGCCAACAGGAGTCCTCATGAACACACGATCGACCCCACGCCGTGAATTCCTGAAACATGCCGGCTGGTTTGGTTCGGCTGCCATGTTCGCGAGCCTGCCCGAGAGCATGGTCAACGGGCAGAGCGTCAGCGAATACGTTTTGCCCACCCAGGAGGAGCCGGCGCCGACACACCACATCAAGTTTGGCGTCTGCGGCATCAGCCACGACCACATTTACGGGATGATCGGCGCAGTCCAGCGCGGCGGCGGCGAAATGGTGGTCGTATGGGGCGGTGAGGAGGACAAGCTCGCACAGTTCAGGCGCCGGTTCCCGAATGTCAGGATCGCGAAGACGCAGGAAGAGGTCATCCAGGATCCTGCTCTCCAGCTCGTCCTCAGCTCACAGATTCCGATCGAGCGCGCGCCGATCGGCATTCGCGTCATGCAGCACGGAAAGGATTACCTCTCCGACAAACCGGGCATCGTGACGCTGGAACAACTGGCCGACGTGCGCCGGACGATCCAGAAAACCGGCCGCATTTACGCGATCATGTACAGCGAGCGGCTCGAGGTAAAGGCGGCGGTCTATGCCGGTCAACTCGTTCAGCAGGGCGCAATCGGCAAAGTAATCCAGACCATCAACATCGCGCCGCACCAGATCTTCCAGAGCGGCGGACTGAACGGCGGTGGCGGCGGCCGCCCCGACTGGTTCTGGGAGCCCGCAAAGTACGGCGGCATTCTCTGCGACATCGGCTCGCACCAGGTGGACCAGTTCCTCTACTACACCGGATCAACGCAGGCCGACATCGCCGAATCGCAGGTCGCGAATGTACGCCATCCCGACCACCCGCTCTTCCAGGATTTCGGCGATCTGGTACTGCGCGGCAATCGCGGATTTGGCTATGTCCGCCTCGACTGGTTCACGCCCGACGGCCTTGGCACATGGGGCGATGGGCGACTCTTCATTCTCGGGACCGACGGCTACATCGAGGTGCGCAAGTATACCGATGTTGCCGTCGAGCCGCAGGGCAATGGTGCGTTCAAGTACACGAACGGGGTTCACAAGCCGCACGGCAACAACCTGTTTCTCGTGGACAAGCAGGGCGCGCGCTATTTCGACTGCAATAACATGACGCTGCCCTTCGGCCCGCAGTTTGTCGCGGATATTGTCAACCGCACGCATGTGGCGCAGGACCAGACGCAGTGCCTGCTCGCCGCGGAACTGGTCATTCGCGCACAGATGGCTGCACGACACGTCACGCTCGAGGCGTAAGCAGCTTCGGCCAGCATCGCTAGGTTGATTCATCCCGCTAGTACGTGCCGAGATGAATCTGCACGATCTGCGGCTCGGTTCTGAAGTTCAGGCCGCGGTCGGTCTGGTCGCCGTTCCAGATGCGCAGCGGCTTCCAGGTCTCGCCATCGTACGTGCCCTGCTCGGCGCGCAGGATCTGCATGTGTCCGCTTGCGCTCGGTGCACGCAGGAAGGTGACGCGCGCGTCGATGCCTGTGACGAGGAACTCATCGGGACCAAGCTGAACGACCAGCGCGCGACCGCTGTGCTGGGCTGTTCCGGGAGGTTCCTGCTGTCCGTCTCGCTGCGGAAAGCCAAAGGTGACGAGCGCCTGCCAGGAGCCGAAGTCCAGGATCTGTTCTGGCTTGCCTTCTTCCTCGACCGCGGTTTTGAGGCGACCTTCGAAATTCGCTTTTGCGATGACGCGATCCATGGATCCGAGCAACGCGTAGTTGGCCGCGTGCGCTTTGGGAATTTCGCCCGGTTTCAGGCTCCACGAGGTCTGGTCGGTGGCGAAGGGCGAGAAGCCGATGGCGCCCATGCCGAGCGCGTAGAACAATTCAGGCGCGAAGGCATCCCCTATGCCGGTCTCGGGAATCCAGAGCGCGTTGTCGCTGCGATGGTAAGTGGAAAGTACGTCTTTTTCGATCTCGCGGTCGGCGCTGTACAGGTCGGGACCGAGGATGTTGATGTCGGGCGCTGTGGCTTTCCACACGGGAATCATCGACTGCACTGGGCCGCCGCTGGGGTAGTTGAATCCGGGCATCTGCCGCCCGCGAATCTGATAACCGCGCGGGTATTGGATCCACACATTGCAGTAGAGGGGGATGTCGAACTGCGCCTTGCCTGCTTTGGCGACTTCGTTGATGTAGTGCGCGACGGACCAGGCCTGAAATGTTTCATCGGCGTCGGGGCCGAAGACCTGCTGCCAGTTTCCGGGCTGCTTGTGGAGCGCGGCGAGCAGCGCCTGCGGCACCTTTTCTGCAAATTCCCGATCGGCGACGGCTGAGTGGTCGCGCACTGCGCCGATGGCGCCGGACTCGTTTTCAACCTGAACCATCAGCACTGTGTGCTGGTCCGAGTCGATGCCGGCGAGGTGGTGCATGAGCGCGGAGAAGGCTTTCCGGTCGGCGTCGAGGTTGGCGGGCGCGTTCGCGGACAGCACCTGAATCGGCTCGCCGCGCTCATCGATCATGCGCGGGTAATGCGCGGTGTCCGTCTTAATCCATTCCGGGACGTAATGCATCTCGCCGTTCTTCCACGTGCCGAACCAGAGCAGCACCAGATGCACGTGATGTTCGCGGCTCTGGTTGACGAGCATATCGACAGTGGAGAAGTCGAACTGGCCGGGCTGCGGCTCCAACTGTTCCCAGTAGACAGGTGCTTCGACGGTGTTGGCGTGCATGCCTTCGATCACCGGCCACACGTCGGGCATGGTGGAGGGCCACGAACTGGAGTTGTTGATTTGTCCGGCGAGAATCAGGAACGGCTGGCCATCGACCATGAAAGCGTAGCGGCCGTTTTGCTCCACCAGGCGGGGCGCAGGCGTCTGCGCCGATGCAACTGTCATGCAAAAAGAGAAGACGGCGACCAGCAGAGCGGAAAAGCAGCGCATTGCAGAAGTCCTCGGGCGGGGCATGGTTCGTGTCGGACACATAATATAGTGCCCGGCGATCTTCACCGGGTGGCGTCCCCTGCGCGTTCCAGCGTGAACGCGGCTGCCTGGAAATCTCCCATCAGCTGTACGTCGATACCGTGATCCATCCACCACGCGCCGCTCGCCTCCTGAGGCGTGCCCGGGGCGAGCTTTCCATCCATCGCATCCAGCCGATATGTGGCGTTGCGGTCGAGTCCGCGCAGGTAAAGACGCGGGTAGGGATACATCTCGCTGCTCGAGTGCAGGAATGCGAAGACCACGGTCTGTCGGCCATCCGAACTCACGTATTCCGTCGCCGACTGCTCGCTTCCGCCGATGGGCTCGATCAGACGGTAGAGCCGGCCGCGCTGGACTGATTCCCGAATCGTCTTGTACTGCGCAATCATCTTCTTCGCTGTCGCAAAGTCTTCCGGCGTCCAGTGGTTCAGATTCGCGCCGACTCCCAGCGATCCCTGCATCGAAGACAGGAATCGGTATTCCAGTGAAAGCGTGCGGTGGTTGACCCACGAAGGCGAATCAGTGACCCACGCCATCATCACTCCGGGCGTATAGGCGTAAGTAAAGCCGTTCTGGATCAGCAGCCGATCGTAAGCGTCGGTATTGTCCGATGGCCAGACTTCGTCGGTGTAGCGCATCACCCCCAGATCGACGCGGCTGCCGCCTCCGGAACAGCTCTCGATTTCGAGCTTCGGGTGCTTCTCGCGCAGCTCGGCAAGAATGCTGTAGTAGTTGCGGATGAAATCCACGTAGACGTTCTTTTCCTGGTCCGGCGGAACCTGAGGCCAACCTGGCTCCGACCAGTTGCGGTTGTAATCCCACTTGAGGAAATCAATCGCATTCTCGCTGAGCAGCTTGTCGAGTGTGTTGAAGACCCAGTCACGCACATCGGGTCGGGCCAGGTTCAGCACTAACTGATTGCGGCCTTCGGTGCGCGGACGGTTCGGGAAGTACAGCACCCAGTCAGGATGCGCGCGGTAGAGCTGGCTATCGGGATTGACCATCTCCGGCTCAACCCACAAACCGAAGCTCATCCCCAGCGCGTGCACCTTGTCGATTAGCGGCTTCAGGCCGTGGGGAAACTTTTGCGGATTCGGGTACCAGTCGCCCAGCCCGGCGCGGTCGTTGTTGCGCTCACCGAACCACCCGTCGTCCATCACGAAGCGCTCGACACCAATGGAGGCGGCTTTCTCCGCGAGCGCCATCTGTCCTGCCTCGTCGACGTTGAACTCGGTCGCTTCCCAGGAGTTGTAGAGCACGGGGCGCAGTGGCGGATGGGGTGCATGCGGGAGGATCGAGGCGATCTCAAAACGGTGCAGGAGCCGCGACGCGCCACCGATCCCGTTCTGGGTGTAGCCGGCGTAGAAATACGGTGTGCGCAGGCTCTGCCCCTTGTGCAGCAGATAGCCAAAGTCAAAGCTGTTGAAGCCGCCGCTCACGCGGATTTGCTGCGCCTGGTCCTGCTCGATGCTGATCTCCCATGATCCGCTCCAGCCCAGCGCTCCAAACCACACGCTCCCGTGATCGGGATCGTTGTCGCCCTGGTGATCGATGGCGAACCAGGGGCCGTTCTGCGCTCCGGTTGTGCCGCGGCGGCTTTCAAGCACAGTTTTTCCAGGATGCACCGGCTGGCTTTGGACGTTCCACTCTCCTGCCCAGCGTCCGGTGAGATATCGCAGGCGATAATCGTTGCCGCGGGGCAGATTCCATGTGGCGGCGAAAGCCTGTTCGACGGTAACAGCGGCGTCGGTGCGGTTCTCAATGGTCGCGGAGCGCCGCAGAATGCCTGTTTCCGGATCGATCTGGTACTCCAGCGTGACGTAAACCTCGAGGGATATATCTTTCATAGTGACGAGCAGCCGGTTGCCCTCGATGCGATGCGAAACGTAGCGAAGGACCAGATCCCGATTGCCGTTGGGAAAAGTGATCTTCACATCCGGTTCGACATAGAGGCCTCCGCCCCAGGCGACGAACTCCTGCGGCGTGGTATTGATCGGAGCGTCGAACGAAGCCAGCCCTCGATGGGAATGTGCGGCGGCGAACGAATCGCCTGCAGCGAGGCGGGCTCCCCAGTAAAGACTCTGCAATGCGCCCGTTTCATTCACGCCGAAAGCGTAGGTGACGTTCGCGGCGTCCAGACGGAAGACACGGCTGGCGCTGTCGTAACTGATCGTCGGGCTGGCGGATGGCGTCTCCTCGGCCTGAACCGCCAGGGCGCGACAGGGAAAGAGCGTGAGCACGCAGCAGAGGGCGATGAGCAGTCGGGAGCCGGCGGGCGGACGACGATGGTGGCCATTCAGCATGTGCCCCATCCTAAATGCCAGCGGCTTTTAGGCGCCGAGTTTGGCGCTGCGGTCGATACAGCTCGATCCCAGTGCGGGACGCATGAAACAATAGGGGAATCCCTATGACTGACGAGACGAACTCCGCACCGCAGCCCGCGGATGAACCAGAGTCCCCGCAGCACGAATCTACGCTTCCCGCTGAACCCGCTGAGTCCTTTGGCGACCTGCTTTCGCAATTTGAGCGGAGCCACCGGCCGGATCCAGCGGCGAAGCAGCTCGAAGGCACAGTCATTTCCGTCGGACCAGAATTTGTGTATCTCGACATCGGCTACAAAACCGAGGGTGTGCTGCCGCGCACGGCGCTCCGCGATAACGCCGACGGCGTCAAAGCAGGCGACAAATTCTTCGTCTCGGTGAAGGGGCGCAATGAGGAGCACTACTATGTGCTTTCGCTCGCGCGCGTGGCGCAGCCTCGTGACTGGGCGCAACTCGAGGAAGCCTTCGCGCAGAAGCTGACCGTTCCCGGGACCGTTACGGCCGTGGTGAAGGGCGGGCTCAGTGTCGACGTCGGCGTGCGGGCATTCCTGCCGGCGTCACGCAGCGGAACCCGCGATGCGGCGGAGATGGAGAAGCTCGTCGGCCAGGAAATCACCTGCCGCATCGCGCAGCTCGACGTGGCCGACGAAAACGTGATCGTAGACCGGCGCGCGGTGCTGGAAGAAGAGGCACTGGCCGCTGGGCAGAGCCAGCTCGCGGCGTTGCGCGAGGGCGACGTGGTGCGCGGAACGGTCAGCCGGATGGCCAGCTTCGGCGCGTTTGTCAATCTCGGCGGGATCGACGGTCTGCTGCATGTCAGCGACATGGCGTGGAGCCGGGTCGCGAATCCCGAGGACGTGGTGCAGCAGGGGCAAACGGTCGAGGTGAAGGTGCTGAAGATCGACCGCGAGACACGGCGGATTTCCCTCGGCCTGAAGCAGCTGCAGCCTGAGCCATGGGATACGGCAGCGGAGCGCTACAAGGCCGGCGCACGCGTGACCGGGCGCGTGACGCGGCTGACTGACTTTGGCGCGTTCGTCGAACTGGAGCCGGGCATCGAGGGCATGATCCACGTGTCGGAGATGTCGTGGGTGAAGAAGGTGCGGCGGCCCAGTGACATTCTGAAAGTCGGCGACACGGTGGAGGTGGTGATTCTCTCGATGAGTCCGGCCGAACGGCGGATGGGCCTGGGATTGAAGCAGGCGCTGGGCGATCCGTGGGCGGACGCGGCCAAGAAGTTCCCGGCGGGGTCGGCGGTCGAAGGTCCGGTGACAAAGCTGGAGAAATTCGGCGCGTTCGTGCGAATGTCGGAAGGCGTGGAGGGCCTGGTTCACATCAGCGAGATCACCGCGGAGCGGCGGCTGGCGCATCCGCAGGACGCGCTGAAAGTGGGGCAGGTGGTGCGCGCGCAGGTGCTGGCCATCGATGCGGAAAAACGCCAGGCAAAGCTGAGCATGAAGCAGCTGGTGCCGACGAGCCTCGACGAATATCTGGAGGAGCACAAGGTCGGCGATGCCGTCTCCGGCCGCGTGATCGAGGTCGCGGGCGGATCCGCGACCGTAGAACTGGGCGAAGGGATACACGCACGGTGCCGGCTGAAGGAAGGCACGGGCGCGGAGACGGCGAGTGCGAGCGGCGCCGATCTGTCGGCGCTTACTTCCCTTCTGCAGGCGAAATGGAAGGGCGGCTCAGCGGCCGCTGCGAAACCAGAGCCCCTGCGGACCGGTCAGGTGCGCAATTTTCGCGTGGTCGAGCTGGATCGCGAAGCGAAGAGCATTGCGGTGGAAGTGGCCTGATCCGCTCCTGACGATTCAGCTTCGCGCGTGCGGTTTGATCAGACCATCCAGGTAATCCGGCTTCGATTCCTCTCGGGTAAGGTGCGGGTAGCGGATGCCGTCGTGATAGTTGACGGTCACAGTGTGAATGTAATCGTCATCGACGTAGGTCAGCGAGATAGGTTCTGTCGAGTCCTTCGCGGCCTTGATTGCTTCCTGAAGCCGGTCGTGCGTGTAGAGGCGCCCGTTTACGCCGATGACCTTCATCATGGAGCTGATCCCCGCGTTGTACGCGGGACTGCCGACCATGGAATCCGTCACCAGTCCCTCTTCATTGAGCTGCAGGCCGATGGAGTAGGCATCACTGGCGCCGCCGCGGCGACCGGGCAGGCCGACAGGCTCAGCGGAGTAGGCCAGCTTCCAGCCGCCGTTCTCTATGCCGCCGATGGGTGCGTTGGGTGAAGTTGAGTCGAGGTGCTGGTGCAGGAAGGCGGCCCAGTCGTAAGGCGCGACGGAGTTGAGCGTCGCCACGAGCTGATCGAAGGTGTACGGCTTCACTTCGGGGCCGTTGTTGGCTCCGCCGTGAAAGACATGGCAGAAATCGTCAATCGACTTCTGGCCATTCGTGACCTGATGGATGATGGTGGCGACTTCAAGCCACATCAGGTCGCCCTCGTCGTAGTAGTCGACGCCGCGTCGCCAGTTGAGCCAGCCACGCACGCCGCCGTTGCCGGGTCCACCCATGGGCTCGCCGGTCGCGGTGTCGACCAAGGGACGCCAGGTGCGGCCGGGACGTCCGGGGCCGAGGGACGCGGCGACGCTGGCGAGGAACTCGCGGTATTGCTCCGGCGTCCACAGTCCGCTGCGCGCGGCGAGCATGGGCCCGAGATAATCGGTGAGGCCTTCATAGCCCCACAGCAGGTCCGTTTCCATCGGCTTCTCGAAATCCGGAGTGGTGAGGTCGGCCGGACGGCGAAACTTGCCGTTCCAGGAGTGGACAAACTCGTGGGGCAGCAGGCTGCCGACCATGAAGGCTCCGCCAGGCGTGAGGAACGTGCGCTCCGGCAGGCGGCTATCGTTAGATTCGTGGTGCTCGAGGCCGAAGTGCGCGACGTGGTCGCTGAGAGCCAGCAGGAAATGGTAGTCGCGATAATGGCGCGCGCCGAAGAGGACGCCGGACTCGGCGACAACGTTCGTGAGCCCTTTCTGGATGGCGGGAGGAATGGCGAGCGCGGCTTCGCTGTCGGCGGCGAGGTCTAGTTCGTGATGAATGGACTCACCCGGGGGCGTGAGGTCGACCACGCGATAGTACTGACCTTCGATCACCGGCGAGTCTACGAGCAGGTCGAACGAAATGGGCTTGAACGTGACGCGGTTCCCGGATTCATGCTCAATGGGCAGCGGCGTGCCGAATTTCCAGCCGTCGGGCAGGATGAGCGTGGCGTCATAGGTGAGTTGCGCGGAGGGCGTGCCGGCCGGATAGAGCGCGACCTGGTTCCACTCCAGCACGAGCAGTTTGTCGGTCGCGGAGAAGCCTTCAGCTTCGATGAAGTCGAAGTCAGCGTTTAGTTTCGTGACGCCATCGGGAACGTTGACGTGGAAGGTGTAGACGTCGAGGAGATCGCGCTGCCATGGAATCTCCTGATTGTTTGCGCTGAAGTGCAGACCGGTAACCGCGCTGATCGGGCCGGAGGGAGAGTGCTCGCCGGGGATCCACTTGGGGTAATAGAGCGTGAGCGGACCGGAGTGGACGGGTATGACCTCGCGGACGTGCAGGATCTTTTCCGGCGAATGCGTGGTGTCGACGGTGAGCGTAATGGGCGACGTCGATTGCGCCAGCGCAGGGAGAGCGAGACAGCAGGCGAGGACAGCGGGGACAAGATTTCGAGGCACGCGTCGGCTCCGGATGAAGGTAGGAGGATTGTAGCGAAGGGTGCAAGGTGGTTGCGCGCAGCGAGGCGGCCGGGGAGTCGCCGACCATTCAGGCGAGTTTGTCTGGTTTTCCGTCCGACGGAATGTATGAAACTATAGCGGCATGATCGGGGGGTCCGTACGCGCTGGTATCGTGGCTGTTGTTCTGGTCCTGGTTTGCGGCTGGGCCATGCCCCAGGAGTCTTCTTCCTCCGGCGCAATCGCAGGCGATCTTCTGGATTCAAGCGGTAAACCAGTCTCCGGCGCCGAAATCCTGCTTGCGGGAGTTGTAGAGCAGCACGCAGTGTCGAATGCGTCGGGCGAGTTTCGCTTCCCGGGTTTAGCTCCGGGCCATTATCGCGTGACTGCCAGCACACCCGCAGCGGGCAACGCTTCAACGAGCATCGATGTTGTTGCGGGGGTGACGGCGCGGGTGCAACTGCGACTCGAGCCTGCACCCGCTGCAGTTCCGAAGGGCAACGGTTCAGCTGGGCTGGCTCAGGCGATGCAATTTGCCGATGATCCACATTTCACCGTCGCCGGCATCACCGACTGGACTGCAGCGGGCGGCCACGGATCCGACGCCAATCTTCGCACCAGCGAAGCGCTCACGCGCGAAACTGTGGAGCTTCAGTCGGACGATCCTTGGTCGACCAACCGCTGCTCCGAAGACGAAGCCGCGCTGCGAGCAGCCGTTGTTCGGCAATCAGGGAGCTTCGAAGCCAGACACTGTCTCGGAATTTTGTACCTGCGGAATGGGCACTATGCAGATGCCGCAGCAAGCCTGGAGAGCGCCTACAAGCTGAAGCCGTCCGATTCCGAAAACGAGTATGCTCTGGCCCGCGCGTGCGAGAAGGCCGGCAATTCGGACAAGGCGCACGAACATTTGCAGAAGCTCTCGGCGCGTGAAAAACCAGGTGACTTGCACCGCCTTGCGGGCGAGGTGGATGAATCGCTCGGCGATCCGGTGGATGCCGTCAACGAGTTTGCGCAAGCCGTACGCATGGATCCGAGCGAGCAGAACTATTTTGCGTGGGGATCTGAGCTTCTCTATCACCGCGCTGTGTGGCAGGCGCGCGACGTCTTTGAGCAGGGAGTGAAGGCATGGCCCAGGTCGGCGCGGATGGTCACGGCGCTGGGTGCGTCCCTCTTTGCCGGTGCACTCTACGACGATGCAGCTGAGCGACTGTGCCAGGCGGCTACGCTCGAGCCGGACAATGCCGAGCCATATCTGTTCATGGGTCGCATCGAGGTTGCCGTCCCGCACCCGTTACCGTGCGTCGAACAAAAGCTCGCTGAGTTCCACCAGCGCAACCCGGGAAACGCCCTTGCGGACTACTACTACGCTATGGCTCTGTGGAAACAGCACCAGGTATCTGCGAATGCTTCCGCCGATCAGCAAATCACCACGCTGCTCCAGCAGGCCGTCGCAGCTGATCCGCGCTGTGGAGAAGCGTGGCTGGAGCTGGGAAACCTGCAGGCCCAGTCGGGCCACTATGCTTCATCCATTTCGCTGTACTCCAGGGCCACGGATGCGATGCCGCAGCTGAGCGAAGCGTGGTACCGGCTTGGAGTGGCCTACGACCGCACCGGACAGCGCGACAAAGCGCGTGAAGCGTTTGCCCAGCACGATCGCATTGAAAAAGAGCAGGCCGCAGCGGTCGAAGCACAGCGGCGCGCGATCAAGCAATTCGTCATCTCGTCGAACGGCAGCGGGGCGCCTGGTCCAAATCGCTAATAGGCCTCAGCGCGGCCTCTACTTCGCGGGCGGGACCCAGGTCGCAACGATTCCTGCGCCCTCGCGAATCGTGAGAAAGCGGTTTACCTGAACATTCGTGAAGCGTTCCACCTTCTGCGTCGTCGGCCACTTCACCTCGATCCAGTCCACGGTTTCGGCTTTACCGACCCCGAAATGCAGCCGCAGATCGCTCTGCGACATCACGCTCGTGCCGCTGTGCACTTCGTCCATCTGCACGTGCTTGCCGGTTGCAACGCGCGCTCGCGCTCCAATGGCAGTGCGGTTGCATTTAGTCCCGATGAGCTTCAGCGTGATCCAGTTCTCTCGTTTGCCAACGTTGTGCAGCAGAGACGGGAGGTCATTCATGTTCAGGATCAGGATGTCCATGCCGCCGTCGTTGTCGAAGTCTCCAAACGCAGCGCCACGGCTGGAGAAGCGCTCCGCAATGCCGGGACCCATTTGCGCGGACACATCGGCGAATCGACCGTTGCCGAGATTGCGGTAAACCAGGCGAGGATTCTTATACGTCTCGCCGAAGTTATACTTGTCCACATCCGGATAGACGTGGCCGTTTACCTGAACGATATCTTTCCAGCCATCGTTGTCATAATCGATGAATCCGCATCCCCAGGCGACATAGTTGCTGTTGATTCCCACGCCTGCGCTGAACGATAACTCGCTGAACGTGCCATCGCCATTGTTGTGGTACAGGTCGGAAGTATCGTCGGCGAAGTTCGTCTTGAAGATATCCAGCCGGCCATCGCAGTCGTAATCCGCTACCCCGACGCCCATGCCGGCCTGTTCGTGACCATCGGCGTTGTAGGCGCACCCAGCCATCACCGCAACGTCGGTAAAGGTGCCATCGTGGTTGTTCTGCAGCAGCATGCTCGGTTCCGAGTCGACCGCGACATAAATATCGGGCCAGCCGTCATTGTCAAAATCGTAGGAAACGGCAGTAATCGAATAGCGGGGCCCGGGCTTGAGGATGCCCGCTTTCTCCGTCACGTCGGTGAAGGTGCCGTCTCCGTTGTTGTGGTAAAGCAGATTGGTGTCGCCGGGCAGCCCGCGTGGCCCGCACATGCTCGGAATGCCCTTCCACTGACATATCGCGGTTACTGCCGGCGGAAAAGGTTTGTCCGGATCCAGCCTGACGAAATTACAAACAAATAAGTCGAGGTGGCCATCGCGGTCGTAGTCAAGAAACGTGCAGCCCGTTCCCCATCGGCCGTGCTCCTGATATAGACCCGCCTTCTTCGTCACATCGGTGAAGGTGCCGTCACCATTGTTGTGAAAGAGGATGTTATGGCCCCAGAAAGTGCAGAACAGGTCATCCCATCCGTCGTTGTCGTAGTCCCCGACGCACACACCGGTTTGCCAGCCGCTTCGCCCCAGTCCCGATTTCGCGGAGACGTCGGTGAACGTGCCATCACGGTTGTTGCGGTACAGATGCGTCGTGGGCGTCTGCCCGGCAGGCCAGTGTGCATCGAGGCGGCTTCCGTTCGTGAGGTAGATGTCGAGCCAGCCGTCGTTGTCGAAGTCGAAGAAGGCGATCCCGCTACCCTTCGTCTCGATGATGATGTGCTTGCTGTCGACTCCGCCCCAGACGTTGGGCGTCGTCAGGCCCGCCTTTTCCGCGATGTCGATGAACTGGACGGGAGATGGCTGTGTGGGCGGCTTTATTTCGGCCTGGAGCAGCGCTCCGGAACGCCAGCGCCACAGCGGCGTGGTGAGCACATCGAGCAGCGCGCCGCCGAGCAGAACAGTAGAACCCAGAAAGCGCCGCCGCGGCAGGATCATACGGTGCGGCGATTATACAAAAGCGTCCCTGCCTGGGAATACGGCTCGGCGCCTCTCAGGGTGCAGACTGCAGCATCTGGAGCGCCTGTTTAGCTGCGCTGTTGTCCGGCTGCAGACGCAGCAACCTGGCGAGAACCTCCCGCGCGCGCGGCCTGTCGTTCTGCACGGCATACAGGCGCGCAAGGTTCAGATACGACTGATCAAAGCGAGGCGAGACGCGAATGGCCTCGGTAAATTCGCGCTCAGCCTGAGTCAGCTTCTGCTCGCGCGCGAACAGCACGCCGAGGTTGTTGCGCGCTTCTGCGTAATCGGGGCGCAGCTCGATCGCGTGTCGCAGATACTGCTCCGCGCGATCCTGGTCCTGCTGCTGCGCGTAGAACATGCCGAGGCTGAAGTTTGCCTCTGCGTCATCGGGCTCCAGCGCGAGCGCCTGCTGCAAATATTTTCCCGCACGATCCCAATCGTGTTGCCGGCGGTAGACATTTCCCAGATTCAGCATGGCCACCGCATATTTCGGCCGCAACTGGATGGCCTGCTCAAAGTCCGCAACAGCATCCGTCATTGCTCCCCGCTGCGCGGCCAGCATGCCCAGGTTGTTCCACGCCTCGGGATAGTCGGGACGCAGCTTCACCGTCGTCTCCAGATACTTCTTTGCCTGCTCGGGGTCGTTGCTGCGCAGGCTCAACGTGCCCAGGTTGTACCAGGCGTCGGCATCGTCGGGTTGCGTGGCCACCACTTGTCGAAAGCTCTCCGCAGCCTGCTCCGGGTAACCGTGCTGCACCATCGCGACGCCAAAGCTGAACGCGTTGCGCTGGAACATGTCCTGAACCAGGTTTCCCGCAAACGGCAGGGCGCGCCGCATCCGTTCCTCGGTTGTCGCGGGAATTCGTGCAGCATCCTCGGCCACCACCGCTGCATTCAGCCGGCCCTGATAGACCTTTAAGATCATTCCGCTGCCGTTCAGCAAAAAAGCGGTTGGCAGAGGCACGTCGCGGTGCCGATCGAACAAATGCCGATAGACAAGGTTGTAAATCCCCGCCACTTCGTCGCTGGCGAAGACAACCGGGAACGTCACCGCGCCCGCATCGCGTGCTTTGGACGCATCGTCACCGCGATCGACATTCATGCCCAGCAGCGCAATGCCGCTCGACGCAAGCTTCGCTGCGTGGCGCTGCAGGTTCTGGAGTTCTTGCAGGGATACTGGCGACTGCATCGACCAGAACATCAACAGCACCGGTTTTCCGCGGAACGAGTCGAGCGTGCGCATGCTGCCGTGGAGATCGGGCAGCGAGAACGATGGCGCTTTCATGGGCTCGATCAGCCAGGTCTCCGATGTCGTGGGCAGTTGCTCGGGAATAGCGTACTCAGCCGTGGAATCCCAGCCGTGCGCGGGCGCTGCAAACGGCTTCGCGGAAAAATTCCCCGACCCTTCCTCGATCTCAATCCGGTGATTGCGCGGCAGACTCTCGAAGTGCTGTTCCTCGCCGTTAGCCCATCGAACGGTTGCGCGCGCAGAGCCCTCAGTCGCGCCGAGCCCGAAAAAGAGCTCCTTCGCATGCTGCGCCAGAAATCCCGAGCCAGCCTGCAGAAACCGCTTTTGCCGCAGCGAGCCGCACTCCAGCGTGACCGCCGCTCCAATCGCATCCCGATTACCCTTTGTGCCGCGCAGCCGAATCGAGATTGCGTCGCCAACGTGCGGCATCGCGTTCCGCAGGATCCGAATCTGGGGCGCGTTGCGGCTCTTCAGTACGACCTCCAGCCGGCCATCATGATCAAGGTCGGCGAGCGCGAAGCTGCGGCAATCCTGCGGGAAATCCAGCCCAGCGGGCCCAGAAATCTCCGCGAACGTTCCATCTCCATTGTTCGCGAACATCACGTTGCGCGCGTACCCATGCCACGTGCGATCGGATCGAATCAGCTCGTTGATTGCATTCCACGCCCGCTCATAGGCAGTGGATGTGCCAACTTCGTCCGGTGATTGCGCTACCACCTGACGCCAGAAGAAGCTGGCCAGATCGTTCCGGTCTGGGCCGGAGATGTAGCCGTTCGCCACATACAGGTCGGGGAATCCATCGTGGTCGAAATCCCAGAAGTCAGAGGACCACGACCACCGCCCCATTTCCACACCGGCCGTTTGCGCCACATTTTCGAACGTGCCGTCTCCGCGGTTGCGGTAAAGCGCATTGCCGCGCGCGTGCCTGCGATACAGCGCGCGGACCTTCTCCGGCGCCTCACCATGAAACTGCTTTTGCCCGGCGACGCGCTGCCCGGCCGCCTCCCACATGCTCGGCACGTAGACATCCTGATGGCCATCGTTGTCGAAGTCCTGCCAGCAGCAACTCATCCCGGCTCCGACTTCCTCCACATGCGCGGCCTCTGAAACATCCGTAAACGCGCCGTCGCCGGTGTTCCGATAAAGCTGGCTGCTGCCAAAGTCGTTGGCGATAAACAGGTCGGGCTTGCCATTATCCCGAGCCTGTCCCCACGCGCACGCAAAACTGTAGCGGTTGTTTTGCACGCCAAGTCCGGCCTTCTCGGTCGTCTCCACAAAGACGTGGCCGCCGTCGTTGTGAAAAAGACAATTCGGTGGGCCGTTGCGCGCGTCGTAGTACGGAACGGGATAGTGGTACTGGTCGAGGCCCAGGTAGTACTGATACGTGCACAGATACAAATCCAGGCGCCCGTCGCCGTCGTAATCGGCCGCGGCTGCGTGGGTAAAGGTACCTTCGGCCGCGCGGGCAAAGCGGAAGGCATCGTGCTTGAGCGCAAAGGTGCCGTCGCCACGGTTCACATAGAGCAGCGGTCCGGTTCCGCACACCACCAGCAGATCCTGCAGTCCGCGATTATCGAAGTCGACGAAGAGCGCACATGCAGTGCTGTCCAGCACGCCCACGCCGGCCTTGGTGGTCACATCCTCAAACGTTCCGTCTCCCCGATTCCGGTACAGCCGGTTCGGCAGTCCCGCCGGCTGACTCACATACAAGTCATCGAAGCCGTCCCCGTCGAAGTCCCCGGCGGCGATGCCGTTGTTGCAGTAGACATCGAGGCCGATCGCGCCATCGAGCACGGTCCGCCAGTAATCCGCGCCCAACAGCATCTGCGCTTTCCATGAATCGGTGTTGCCCAGCGCACGCGCGGTGACATCCACAAAGGCGGGCTGTTCCATCAGGCTCACGGTTTGTTCCCGAACCAGCCAGCGCTGCGCCATCCAGCGCTCCGACCCGGAGCGCCACTCGATATCCCACGATCCAACGCGTTCTTCGCGCCGCCCGTCCGCGCGCAGCGCAACCAGGTCGTAACGGATCTGCGTCCTGACGCCGACTGGCGACGCAGCGATCTGTTCGATTCCGTAGATTTCAAATTCCGCCGTTTCAATACGCTGCGTGCCGCGGAGCCACGCCGCCACGTGGTTCAGGAATGCATCGCTGCCGTGCTGCATCGTCTCGGCAAAGGTTCGCTTCAGCACGTTGACGCCGAATGCTGAGCGGAGCGTCTTTTCGTGCTGAACGGAAAAGTCCGAGCTTGCGATCGCGGGATCAATAAACCCGGAAAGGACAGCATGCACGTCAGGTGACGAGCAGAGGCTGCGGCCCCATTGCCGCAGTTGGTCTTCGATCTCTGCTGCGTACTTTTCGGTGATGTAACCGTCGAGCCCCGGCTGAACGAGGCGCATGACCGCTGCGAGCGGCGACTCCTGGGGATAGTGCGGCTGCAGCCGTACCTCTCCTATGCCCAGATCGGTGGCCCAGGCCGGCATTCCTCCCGCAACCCGGAGCCTGCGGAATCCCGAAAGCGGAGCCAGTCGCAGAAGCAGTGGCGCGAACGCCATGCTCTTCAGCACACTTCTGCGCGAGAGGCTTTGTTTCCTGCTCCCAGGGGAAAAAGTCATACAGCTGGAATGGCGGAATCATAACACCCGCTTCCGTGCCCTCGTTTCCGACGGGCTAGTCTGATCGCTCCTGCTGATGAGCGGACGGTTCGGAGAGTGCTGTCTAAGGGAGCGCCGTAGCAGCGTAGGAGCCCAATCTACAACTTTGGGTTGACAACCCGAAACAAGATGCTCTAGAGTCATCCACCAACATCGAAAAGCAGGCCCAGACCTGCAGAAATGTAACGGCTTTCATTCCAGAATCAGCCTCGCAGCAGATTTTGCACGCGCGAGGCAACGCAGTGCGGGTCCGAGTAGTGTCCCCAGGTTTCATATCTTCTCGGAGGTATCAGGATGCGCGCATACAGGAAAGCTGTGTCCCTTTTTGGGGGTCTAACCTTCACTCTCATCGCCTGCTGCTGCTTCCTGCTCCTCAGCCGAGCAGCATTCGCACAGGTGGACGAAGGCTCCGTCACCGGAACCGTCACCGATACCAGCGGAGCTGTCGTTCCCAATGCTCAGGTAACCCTGCTGAATACGGACCAGGGCATCACTTTGGAAACGCGCACGGGTGCCGCGGGCTCGTATACGTTTTCTCCGGTGCGAGCCGGGCATTACACGATCACCGTGACTGCCCAGGGTTTTGCCACGACCACCCAATCCAACCTGACGGTTCAGGTCGCATCGCCTTTGACGGCGAACATCCAGCTCAAAGTCGGGCAGGCTTCCGAAACCGTGCGCGTCACGGAAGCCCCTCCGCTGCTCCAGACGCAGGAAGCTTCAACAGGGCAGGTGATCGGCAGTGAAGAGGTGCCCAATCTGCCCCTCAATGGCCGCAATTTCACCTTCCTGGCGCAGCTTGGAGCCGGCATGCAGAGTCCGCAGGCTGATACGCGCGGCAACGCCAGTACCGGCGCGTTCTCTGCCAATGGCGAGCGTCCTGCACAGAACAACTACCTGCTGGACGGCATCGACAACAATTCGAACAACGTAGACTTCCTCAACGGCACCAACTACGTCATCCTGCCTCCGGTCGACGCCATTCAGGAATTCAAAGTGCAGACCGGGGACTACAGCGCGGAACTGGGCCGGGCTGCAGGCGCAGTGCTGAACGCCACCGTCAAATCCGGCACCAACTCGCTCCACGGTGATGTGTTTGAGTTCTTCCGCAACGACAAGCTCGATGCTGCCAACTGGTTCGAGGACAACTCCCCAACGCCGAAGAAGGGTGAGTATCGCTTCAACCAGTTCGGAGGAACGATCGGCGGTCCCATCATCAGGAACAAGCTCTTTTTCTTCGGCGACTACCAGGGGACGCGGCGCGTGCAGGGCACGTCGGCGACAGCATCTGTACCGACCCTGAACGAGCGAAATAGTAAATATCAAAATCTCCAGGACATTCTGATTCAGCAGGCCGGAGCCGCCAGAACAGACATACTGGGCCGCAGCATTCAACGCGGCACGATCCTCGATCCGGCGACAACGCGGTTTGTGGCGAAGGGAGCCGTCGACCCCGTTTCGGGGTTGGTGAACAACTCCGCCGATGGCTACGTGCGCGATCCGTTCAGCACCGTCTGCGGACCGGGAACAAAGAGCTTTACACTCGGTGCCTGCCCCGACCTGAACGTGCTTCCGGCTGGCCGTATCGATCAGAACGCGGTGAGACTGCTGAATCTTTATCCTCTGCCGAATGCAGGCCTCCAGACTTACCAGACCAGCCCGGCCACGTACGAGCACGCCAATGAGTTCGACACGCGCGAGGACTTCAACCCCAATTCCGGAAACCAGGTCTTCGCCCGCTTCAGTTATTCCGACGATCCGATCTTCATTCCCGGACCGTTTAAAGGTGTCGCCGATGGCGGAGCTTTCCAGCAGGGGATTCAGACGGCGAAATCGGCGCAAATGGTGGCGGGGTATACGCATGTCTTCAGCCCCAGCGTGATTAACCAGGCGCGAGCGGGCTTCGCTCATCTGCACACCACGCGTTTTGGACCGGAAGGAAGCGTGATGGGGATACCTGCGCAGTACGGAATCCAGGGCATTCCGCAGGTGTCGGAAAACGGCGGTCTGCCGGCCATCGCCATCACCAACCTGCAAACATTGGGCAGCAACCAGTTCCTGCCCTCCGATGAAACCACCGCCACCATCCAGGTCACAGACGACTTCACCCGGATTTACGGCAAGCACAGTTTCAAAATGGGTATCGAGTTCCAGAACGCGAAGTTCTCGACTTTGCAGCCTGCGACCTCGCATGGCCTGTTTAATTACAGTGGCACCTACACCGATATTCCCAATCAGGGAGCAACAACTGGCGGGCTGGCCCAGTTCCTGCTGCCCCCCGTCGCCGCGCCCACCACCCTCAACGGGAATCCGAATCCAGACGGCTTCAGCTATTCCGGCGGTTCGAACAGCGTTTCGGCCTCGAACATCAACAAGACTTACGACGAGAAGAAGTATTTCGGCGCCTACTTCCAGGACGATTGGAAGATGACGCCGAAGCTGACGCTGAATGTCGGCGTCCGCTATGACTATTTCGGTCCGATTAATGAGACGAACGGCGGGCAGGCCAACTTCGTTCCCAATCCTTTGCCGAACCTGGCGCTGGGGAATCCGACCTTCCTCCTTCCAGCGTCCGGGAAGGATAACCGCACGTTATCGGTCGGGCATCCGCGCGATCTGACGAACCCGAACTTAGGAAACACGCCGGGGTCGACCTGCGCCGGAGTCGGCTGCTGGGGACTGGTCGATCTCCTGGCGGCAGATGGCATCACCCTGGACGTGACGAATCGGTATGGCCAGGGGCTGCTGAAGACGCAAAAAGCTAGTTTTGCCCCGCGCCTTGGCATGGAATACCAATTCAGTCCCAAATTCGTGGGGCGCGGCGGCTTTGGTGTCTTCTACAACTCCTTTGAGAACCAGGGATACGGACCGAATATCGGCGAGAACTATCCGTTCGTGTTCAACTTCGGATACGGTGTCACTGGCGATCCCTCCGACCCTCATTCCTCTATTGTGGGCCAGGTTGCGCCCGTCAGCTTCAACACGGCATTTCAGGGCTGCCCCACAGCCGGTCCGGGCGGCACCGCCTCGTTCGAGTCGGGTTTCTCCTGCATCGCATTCAACCCGGCGCTGGTCAATGCAAAGGGGCTCGGGCTGCAAGGTCTCCAGTTCAATTACCAGACCCCTCGCACCTATGCCGCGAATCTGACCCTTGAGTATTCCGTCACGCGAAGCATGGCTGCGACCGCGTCGTATGTGTACACCCACGATGCCGATCTGCAACATGGAGTGGGGTACAACAACGTGAGACAGCTCTTGCCCGCCGGCATTGGTACTGGTTCTGGATGCCCCTACGGTAACTTCGCCGTAGGTACCACTCCGGGGAAATTAAGCTGTGTCCCCTTCCCGGACTTTGGCGGCGGCAGCTACCAGGCGACAGACGGCGTCAGTTCGTATCACGGTTTGCAAACCAAGCTGCAGCAGCAGGTCTCCCACGGTCTGGTCTTCCTGCTGACCTATACGTGGTCAAAGGCAATGAGCGATGCCGGCGACCTGCTCAACGGCACCAGCGCAGACTCGCTCCGCGCGTACGCTGTGCCAGGTTTGGGTCCAATGTTCGACTACTCCCTGGCAGATTTCGATATCCGCAACGTCGTTCACTTCAGCGGCATCTACGCGTTGCCGTTCGGGAAGGGCCGACAATTCATGAACCACGGGGGCATTGCCAACCAGGTGTTGGGAGGCTGGTCTACCGACTGGATCGTCACGTTGCAGGGCGGGCAGCCGCTCGGCTTTGGCTGCCACAGCGGCACAACATCGGGAACCGGCTGCAATGACGTCATCCTATCGGGTAAGAGTCCACAGCTCGGAGAACACATCAAGACGGCTGGCGGCTATCACGGGCCATTCTGGTTCGGAAACCCATCTGCGTTTGCGCAACCCTGTCGGTTGAGCGGGACGCCGGGGGCGCTCGCCCCGGATACGAGCCCAACAGGTTTGGCCGCAGCGCCTAACTGCGTTCCCCTTAACGGCGCCGCGGCGCTGGGCGACAAACGCGATCAGACTACGGGTCCGGGAATCCATAACTTCGACTTCGCACTTCACAAGGCGTTCCCGTTCACCGAGCGCTACTCGCTGGAGTTTCGCTCGGAGTTCTTCAACATTTTCAACCACCCGAACTTCAACCAGCCGAATTTTGGCGGGAACGGCGTGGTGGCGATCAGTGGCTCGGGCGACTACACCACACCGACCTTCGGGGCAATTGGATCGACGCGGACCAATTCGCGGCAGATCCAGTTTGCAATGAAGATGTATTACTAGTGGCTCGTGAACGAGGCCTGAGGAAAGCAGCTACCGATTGGATTAAGATGGTCAACACCCCGGATGGCACGCTTCACTGGTGCGCAGCCGGGGTGTTCTTCCTGAGAGGAGAACCGGGAGGCAGCTTTGAGCAGGAAGGCTGGGCTTGGGGGTTCGGTATTGCTTGCCGTATTTACCTGCGCCTCACTTCTCTGCGCTCAGAGCACCCCCGGGCAAACACTCGACGCCAACTACAAAGCTGCTGTAGCAGAGTATGGCGCAGGGCGGTACGACGAGGCAGCTCATCGGCTCGAAGCCGTCCTTCCCCTTGCCACCGGAAGCTTTCAGGTGCACGAGCTCCTGGGCCTGATTTATGCCTCGATGTCTGAGAACGCAAAGGCCCTCAGCCAGCTTCAACTCGCTGTCCGGTTGCAGCCCAACTCCGCGGCTGCCAGGACGAACCTCGGCGCCTGCCTGCTGAAGTCCGGACAGTCCGCGCTCGCCGCTGAGCAATTCCGCAAGTCTCTCCAGCTTGATTCGTCCGCTTACGACGCCAATCACGATTTAGGCGAACTCTACATTCAGAGCGGCAAGCTGGCCCAGGCCGTTCCGCTCCTCGTTGCTGCGCAAAAAGCCAACCCTTCCTCCTACAACAACGGGTTCGATCTGGTGATGGCGGATTTCCAGCTTGGGCGCTTGAGCCAGGCAAAAATTGCAGCTACGAGCCTGCTGAAAAAGCACGAAACCGGCGAGCTGCACGACCTTCTCGGTGAGATCGACGAGAAGAGCGGCGATTTCATGGGCGCAGCCAACGAATATCAGACCGCCGCGCACCTGGATCCTTCTGAAGACAACCTCTTCGACTGGGGCAGCGAGATGCTGCTGCACCGCACTTACGAGCCAGCCATCAGCATTTTCCAGAATGCGACGCAACGTTATCCCAACTCACCGCGCCTCTTCGTCGGCCTCGGGCTCGCGCTTTATTCCCGGGGCCTGTATGACGACGCCGTGAAGGCTCTCCTTCGCGCCGCCGATCTCGACCCGTCGGACCCGCGCTGCTACCTTTTTCTGTCCAAAGCCTACGACAGCTCTCCTGGCCTGGCGACCGCGGTCACGGATCGTTTCCGCCGCTACGCTGAGGAGCAACCGAATAACTCGCGTGCCCAGTACTATTACGCGATCAGCCTGTGGAAGGCTAAGCGAACCGCCGGCTCGCCCGTGGACCTCGGTACAGTCGAGTCGCTGCTGAAGAAGTCCATCGCGCTCGATGACTCCCTGGCGGAGGCGCACGTTCAGCTTGGCGATCTTTACGAAGACCAGCATCAGTACGAAAACTCGATTCCGCAGTACCAGCGCGCCCTCGCTCTCGATCCCACGCTCTCCGACGCGCACTATCGTCTCGGCATGGACTACGTACACGTCGGCAAGAAAGATCTGGCTCAGAAGGAACTTGCTGTTTATCAGCAGCTGCGGGCCAAACACCTGGCGCAGGTCGACAAGGAACGCGCCGAGGTTCGCCAGTTTGTCTATTCATCCAAACCGCCGAACGCATCAACGCCCTGATACATGAATCGCCTCTTCCAATCGCCGCCAGCACCACTGGCCCTGAGCCGCAGCCGCCGGGAATTTCTCCGCGACGCCGCCGGCCTCGTGGCTGGGTCCACCTTGTTCGGAGCCAGTCCCTTCCTTCGCGGCGAAGCGGTCCGCAGGAAGCGCAAGGTCATCGTGATCACCTTTGGGGGCGGCGCGCGCGACCAGGAAACTTTCGCTCCGGAAGGTCAGGAGAATATCCCGCACCTCCTGCACGATCTAATTCCGCAGTCGAGCTTCTTCTCGCACGTCACGAACCGCGGCATTCTGGGCCACTACGTTGCCACGGCGAGCCTCGCGACAGGCGTCTACGAGACGCTGAATAACTTCGCCGCTGTCCCGCCGCAACATCCGACGGTATTCGAATATTTCCGGCGCGATCTGAATCGGCCGGCGCGCGATGCCTGGGTGATTGCCCCCAGCAACGGCTTCAACCGCATCGGCGAGAGCGATTGCCGCTCCTATGGAGCCGGGGCCACGGTCATCCTGCCGAAGCATTTGCTGGCTGCGGCCCAACCCGGAGGCGCGAACCTCGATCACCTGCTGCGGGACAACTACGAAAATCCCCTCTACGCGCCGCAGCTTGGCGGTGGCGAGTTCGAGCTGCAGCAGCTGGACCGCATTCTTCGCCTCTCGGTCCAGGACTTTACCGCGCATGCTCGCACCCTCTCCAGCCCCGACGAGCTGTCGGTGTACATTGCCATTCGCCTGATGCAGCAGGAAGCGCCCAGCCTGCTGTGGCTTACGTTGCACGATATGGACATCGCCCACTCCGGCGCCTACTCCTTATATATAGATGGCATCCGCCGCACCGACCGGCTCTGCGGCGAGATGTGGCGCGCTGTGCAGGAGAACCCCGAGTACGCCGGCAATACCACGATGTTCATCCTGCCCGACTTCGGGCGCGACGCCGACTACGACGCCGGCGGAAACGGCTTCCAGCATCATCGTACCGGCGACGCTGCGAGCCGCACCACATGGATGATGGCTCTCGGCGCCGGAGTTCGTCCCGGTGTGATCTACGGCGATCCGATGCAGTCGATTGATCTTGTGCCAAGCCTCGGCGCGATACTGGGGTTCTCAGCTGCGCAGAGCCGGGGCAAACCAATCCGGGAGCTCGTCTGACGATGCAGCCCCGCGACCTCAGCGCCGGAAGCTTTGCTGGTTATCCACCACAGGGCCGCGCGCTGGCCATCGCTCACCTCGACACACTCCGCCAGCTTCCGCTTGCTCTCGTGCCAGGACTGCTGCGCGAAGTCATCGACTACGATTACCTCTTTCCCGCCGAGCGCACCACCATCGAAAAGCAGCTGGCAGCTCTTTCCGGCATGGGCCAGCCGCAGCTCTCGGACAGCGTGCACGGATTTGAGCAGATCTCCCTTTCGCGTGAGCTCAGGGACTTCGACTGGATCAATCATCCGGCGCAATTTCTGGAGCAGCAATCGGCCTGGCTGTGGAGTACGCACCAGCTCGATACCTTTCACACTGCCGCAAATGACTACGCCTCCCGGCTTGATCCGTTGACCCGCGTCGAAGCGCCTGCGCTGCGCCGGCTCGGAATTGCTGTTATCGGACAGGGTGTCGCCTCGTGGGATCAGCCGCTTTTTCGTAACCTGCGTGCGCAGGGCACCTGGTTCTACCGCATCAAGCCTGAAAATGGGCTGCGCACTCTGCTCGATGCAGCCGGGCAGCGTGCTCGTACCCACCAGGCCCCCTACACGCACTGGTACATCGACGGGGGCGCGGCCGCGGATCACGATGCCGCGCTCACTACGATCTCCTTCAGCGCGCTCGAGCCGCTGCGTACCGGCCTGCTCAAAAAGATGCAGAAGCAGATCGAGCGCCCGGGCATGGGACCTGAACAACTCCGCACCTGGCTCGGTCAGCTCACGCCCGCGGAACTCGGCATCGACGGCCCTGCCGATCCCGTGCTCACCCGGTTCCAGGTCAGCCTGTTTACGGAGGCTTCCGGCACGCAAATCTTCAGCACGACCTTCGCGCAGTGGACCACGCGCGAGGTGCTCCGGCGTGCCCAGGCGCTCACTGTCATCGCGCGTTTCGCACCGCGCCAGCGTCAGCGTCCGATGAACGAATTGCTTTCCGGCGACACCGGCACGCCGGAACTCGATCCCGCGGGCTCGCTGGTCGATGCCGACATGGGAGCCTGGTATCACTGGGTGAATCAGCAGCGGTTGCCCGGCGACGAACACTCTTCGTTCATCGCGTGGTTCGAAGATCATAACCAGGCGGTCGCCATCGGCCCCACCGTTCCGCGCGGGGTCGAATCCGATTCTTCGCTTGACCTGAGCCAGTTGCTGGCGGTCGCGACCGGGTAAAGAACACAGTGACGATGACTCGCCGCGAATTTCTCGCCGGTACTGCGGCGCTCGCCGGATCGCGGGCCGTCGCGCCCCCGTTGCGCATCTC
>DASYYN010000119.1:0-5752 GCA_035933815.1 Acidobacteriaceae bacterium | reverse complement strand
CTTTTCTTGATTGGCCGCCTGGCTTTTCGTCGAAGAGACGGTCAGCTCAAGACCGCGCTGCTCGTGGGCCTGATAGCTTGGCTCGCCTTGGAGGCCGCGGCCTCGGCGTGGTTCGGCGTATGGTTCAATGTCGGCGTTGATGTCGCCGTCCTCGGTCTGTTTGCCATTCCTCTGCTTCACGCCCGCGCCGCATGACATTTCTGGTTTCTTCTCACGCGGCGCATGCGAGCGGCCAAGGCAACTGTTGCCAGCAGATCGGCTGGCGTCCTGTGACCGCAGTCGATCCTGAGGCGCCTCAGGTCGCGCCTTTCTGACCCCTTACAACGACTTCAGATATTCCACCAGGTCGCTGACCTGCTGATCACTGAGACCCAGCCCGAGTACCCCGTTGTAGTGCTGCACGACGTCGTTGAGCGTTGCAAAGCGTCCGTCGTGGTAGAACCCACCCCTGGTATGTGTCCAGATTCCTTTCAGCGGAGTCGTGCGGTAGCGCTTGTCTGGCGAGCGACTTGCCTGAAAGTCGTCGACGCCGATTTCCGCGGGGGTATGCAGATTCCATCCCGGCTCGGTGAATAACGGGGGTACGTGACAGGTTGCACATTTCCCCTGCCCGCCGAACAGCTCCTTCCCCCGCTGTGCCGCTTGTTCGTCGAAGCTTCCCTTGGGCGGTTTCGGGGCCGGTATGGCGAGTTGGTAAAATTGCAATGCGCCGAGCTTCGAGGTGACCAGGTCGGGAGTGTTACGAACGTCGCCAAAGCCCGCAGCGGCCGCAACCGGGAATTGACCGGCATCGCCCAGCCGCGGATCGAAGAACGTTCCCTTGCCGTGCATCTCCAGATTTCCCACGAACGCATTCCAATAGGTGACCGAACCCCAGCCCGTCCACGTGTGCAGATTGACGCCAACAAGCCCGAAAGCCGGCGGAATGAGAACGGCCGCGGTTTTTCCGTCGGGCCGAAAGCCCTTGCCGTCCATGAAGAGTTCGGCGTCGAACTTCCCTGGTCCCCAGGCAGCGAGCACCTTTTTCACCGTTGCTACGTCCGTGCCCAGCAGATCTGCGGCGGGTTGCAGGTTCGGCGCGAGCGACACGATCGCGCCGACGTTCAGGTCTCGATTCGCCCACCCATCCAGCCGATGCCCGATGCCGGGAGCCAATGAATCGTCCACGGTGGAGTGACAGAATGCACATTGAATTCCCATCGAGCTGAGCTGGCCCCTGCTGTTGAAATGTCCGGTCACGCCTACCACAGAATCCAGTTTCAGCAATGCCAGGGTTGTCGCGGAATCATTGAGATCGACCTTCCCCTGCTTGAGAGCTGTTATCAGGCCGGCTGGAAGCGCGTCCACGTCGATCTTCAGGCCCACAGCGAGCGCCGTCGCCGGAGTTACTCCAGGCCCTACGCCCCCTAACGCGGCCCCCTCGATGGCCTCGTGGAGTCTCAACGTGTCGCCCCAGAAGGCCTCGTCCCCGAATGTGTCGAATCGGAATGTTCGTTTACCCTCAGCGAGCATGTGCCTGGCGTTGTCACTTGCGACCCTGTCGAAGGTCGACTGGTTGTCATTTTCAACCTCGCCTGCGTCGATGTTCTCCTCGGCTAGCAGAGGAAGGCAGACCAGCAGGCTGCCGGCCAGGAAAAGCGTTCCCGCGATCTTCTTCATGTCAGAGGACTCCCATCTCGATCGTCGATTCGGAGCTTGGCGTCGAACCGACAGGCTCGCCGACTGTTCGTACCACATTGCCCGGGATGACTCAGTTACTTTGGTAACAGTCGGCCGGAGCCCTTGGGTCGGAAACGCCGGGATGGGTTACGTTGACGGAAACACTCAGCCGCATTCCGCCGCTAGCCGGAATAGCTTTCCAGGCTGCGCATGTTGAGGAGTAAATGCCCGTGATGCGTGTACTGAATCATCTTCTTGCGACGAAAGGAATTCAACGCCGTTGAAACTCTCTCACGACGGGCCGCTACCATCTGCGCAATCTCTGCCTGCGTCAGATACGTGGGAATTTCAACCTCTGAATTTGTGTGCTGACCGATCTTCGCAGCCAATTTCAGCAGCAATTTCGCCAGGCGAATACCGGTGTCATCCACTGCCAACGTGTTCACCTGCGCGTAGGCTTCCGTCAATGCATGACAGAAAACATCCACCAGCCGCGCCAGCAGGTCCGGTTGCTTGCGCACGGTTTCCAGCACTTCCGCAAATGGCACCGGAACCGCGTCTGTTTGCTCCAGCGCGACGGCTCGGTCCGGGCGGCGCAGTTCGGACGCGCAGAGCTCGCCGACGACATCGCCGCCTTTTCGCACATCGTAGATGAGTTCGTGGCCATCCGAAGTCAGCGTTCCCACCCTTACAAAGCCGTTCCCGAGGAAGTACAGCGTTCGCTCCGTGTCCCCCACGTCATAGATGACTTGTCCCTTCTTGAAAGTCGTTGCCCTTCGATTCGGCAGGATGGCGTCGCAGAACTTCCCACGAAAGACTGAGGCGAGCGCGGCGGAAACCACCGCCTGGGAGTGGGAATTCTCGAATCCGCCGGGGAGCGTAAGCGCACTCATGTCGCCCACCGCAGGATGCTGGCGTCCACCTTCTTCATTGAGAAATCCTCATTCCGGGGTGTATACGGATCCGCTTGCACGACTTGGCAGCGTCAGGGCGTGGCGTCGGGTAGCCGCCGTTCTCGAACCGGGGTGCCCGCTGAGCCACGTCGCCCCCTGGCGTATGAGCTCGTCCCGCCGTCGACTTCGTGTGTGGCTAGTAGCCGTAAAACTCCTCGCTGCGGACGTCGTCGTCATTGATGCCGGCGCGAGCCAACGTCTGTCGCAAGCCTGCCACCATCGATGGAGGCCCGGCGACGTAGTAAATGGGGCTCGCCAGCTCCTTGCCGACGCCGCTCACGAGATCCCGGTCAATTGGCCCGGTTGCTCCTCGCCACGGGCTACTCGACTTGTGCATTTCCGTCATCGTTGCAACCAGACGGAAGTTCCTGTTGTACCGCTCGAGTTCCTGCAGCTCCGCCAGAAATGCGGCGTCTTCAGGGCGGCGGTTGGAGTAGAGGAGTATGAGGCGCTGCGGCAGCTGATCCTGCGCCGCCTGCCTGAGGATGCTCATGAACGGTGTTATGCCGATGCCACCGGCGATGAAGACTGCCGGCCGTGCGTGATTGCCGTGCAGGGTGAGCGACCCGAAGGGCCCTTCAAGCCTCGCCGGCGCACCGATTGGCAGGCCTTGCAAGGCGCGCTTGAACGCACTGTCACGCAGGCGTGTGGCAATGGTCAAGGTGCTTTGAAACGGCGCACTGACCAGCGAGAACGCGTGGCGGCCACTCGCCGCGTCGGCGGACGGTGGATTCACGAGGATGAGGTCGATCACCTGCCCGGGCTTGAAGCTGAAACCAGCGGGCTTCTCGAAATGGAAGGCCATCGTGCCTGCGGCAATCTCTTCGCGCCCCGCGAATCGCACCTCGTGGGCGTTCACGTGGTTGCTCCCGGCAGAATCAGGTCCAAATGCGGAGCGCGCCGGCTGCCTGAATGCGGCGCCTGTGACGCAATCGGCCGCGCCAGGCGCGCGAAGGCGGAGTGATTGTGGATCGACTCGAAGTTCTCCGCCTCCACCTCGTAGGCACGCACGCGCGGCTCGTGATTCAACTCCAGCGCCACATCACGCACCAGGTCTTCGACGAACTTCGGGTTATCGTAGGCCCGCTCCGTCACGTATTTCTCATCGGCGCGCTTGAGCAGACCGTACACTTCACAGGAGGCACTGCGCTCGGCGACGGCCGCCAATTCCTCGATCTCCATCTCGCCCGCGAGTTCGGCCTGGATGCTGATCTGGGAACGCTGGTTGTGGGCGCCATACGCGGAAATCTCCTTCGAGCACGGGCACAGGCTCGTCGCCGGCACGGTGACCTGCATCCAAAACGAGTACCGTCCCTCATCCGAGACGCCACCTCGCCAGCACACTTCGTAGTCGAGGCGGCTTTCCACGCGCGAGACCGGGGCGCTCTTTCTGATGAAGTATGGGAATCGCATCTCGATCATCCCGCTGCGCGCATCGAGCTTTGTCAGCATGTCGAGCAGCAGCGCCTTGAATCCCCGTGCGTCCAGTGCCGCTGTCTGCATCTCGAGCAATTCGATGAAGCGCGACATATGCGTGCCCTTGGTGACGGCGTCCAATCCCACCGTCATGGAGAACGTCGCGACAGTCGGTACCAGCCTCGCGCCATCGCGGATGGTGATCGGGCTGCGCACGCCCTTGATGCCGACGGCATCGATGCGCAATTCGCGCCGGTCCGCTCGTGACTGAACGTCGGGAAGTGTCGCGGCTCTCTCTGGGGCATTCATGCGGGTCGTCTCCGGAAGCTGCATCACGTTTGCCAGGTAAGCTTCTACATCGCCAAAAGCATTAAAGAAGGGTTAATATGCCAAAAGTGTTCTGAGACGCCTGAGCTGCCGGCGTTCCGCGACGTGTCCCGGCTCTCATCGGGAGAGGGTGAAATGGCGGAAATGTTCGGGGAAAGCCGCAAGAAGCTGCTGCGGCACCTGTTGAGAAACAAGGCCGGAGCGACGATCGATGAGCTGTCACGCGCGCTCGGCGTCACCCGTACGGCGATACGCCAGCACCTGGCCGCCCTGATGCGCGATGCCCTCGTCGCTCCCGGCGCGGCGCGCCCCACGGGCGGGCGTCCGGAGCGCCTGTTCATGCTGACGGAAGCCGGTAAGGAAGCGTTCCCGCGGCGCTACTCCTGGTTTGCGCAGCTGCTGATGGAAGCGATGACGAAGGAGCACGGCGCAGCGGGTGTGCGTACCCGGTTGGGGCGCATCGCTTCCGCGGTCGTGGCGCAACTGCGTCAGCGGATGCCGGGCGGGGGAAGTCGCCGCCAGAAGGTGGAGCAGCTCTCCGGGCTGATGGACGAGCTGGGCTACGACGCCCGCACGGCCAAGGATGTCGGCGGAGCGCCGACTATCGAAGCCGACAACTGCATCTTCCATGAGCTCGCCATGAAGAACCCCGAGGTCTGTCACTTCGATCTCGCGGTGCTGGGCGCTCTTACCGGCAGCAAGGTCAATCTTCATGAGTGCATGGCACGCGGCGGACACGTCTGCCGCTTTCGATTCACGCCTGGCCGATGACGTTGACGTCCTCCACACCACCTATTCAGCACTGCCACAGCCTCAGAGCTTAGTGTCGGTGGCCATGCACGCCATCGAAGTCATGCGCGGCTTGAGGGCAGGGGTCCGGATGAGGGTGGCGCACGGCCTCGAACTCCGGGAGGCGGATGGCGAGGGGCTGGGTGCTCTTGCAGACGCGTTGTTTGCTCTACGGCGTGGCCCTACGCAGTCACCGTCGTGGCCCTTGCGCGCTGCATAGGCGGAAAGGTGACTGCGGTCGCGGTGGCAGCGAGCGCGACGGCGGTGGAGCTCAGGTATAGCCAGCGATAGTCGTGGTAGGTGTCGAAGATCCAGCCGCCAACGACCGGCCCCAGGGCCATCCCCAAGCTGGAAAACATCGTGGCCGCACCGTAAACAGCTCCCATGACGCGCTTGGTCGAAGTATTCGCGGGCGAGTACGGCGTAGAGCGGCATGACGCCGCTGTACGCGGTTCCGAACATGATAACCCGGGAGTGTCGCGAATCTGCGCAACTCAACTCCACGCGTTAGACCAATCGCCGTTTGGCCCGCTCGCCTTTAGTTCTCCGCAGCGCAGCATCCAGAGTGTGGGCGGCGGCCGATCAGGACCTCTCGCGTCTGCGCCCGC
>DASYYN010000268.1:0-3480 GCA_035933815.1 Acidobacteriaceae bacterium | reverse complement strand
CAAGTGGCTGGGGCAGAAGGTGGAGGAAGCCGGGATTACGATCTTCACGGGATTCGCGGGATCGGGCCTGCTGTGGAGCGAAGGTGACGGCGTAGCCGGTGTGCGTACCGACGATAAGGGGGTGGACAAGGACGGGAATCCGAAGGGGAACTTCGAGCCGGGTTACGAGCTGCGGGCGAAGATCACGGTTTTGGCCGAGGGGACGCGGGGGAACTGCGCGAAGGAGCTGATTGGGCGGCTCGGCCTCGAGGATCCGAACCACGCGCAGACGTACGGGCTGGGGGTCAAGGAGCTGTGGGAGATTCCGGCCGGGCGGGTGGCGAAGGGCGAGGTGATCTACACGCTGGGTTATCCGCTGACCAGCCGCGAGTACGGCGGCGCCTGGGTATACGGCATCAGCGACGGCCTGATCTCCGTGGGCTATGTGACGGGGCTGGATTATCAGGATCCGCGCACCGATCCGCACCACGTCTTCCAGAGCTTCAAGGAGCACCCATTCGCTCGGCGGATTCTCGATGGTGGCAAGATGATCCGCTACGGCGCGAAGACGCTGCCCTATGGCGGCTGGCTGACCATACCGCGCATTTACGGGAATGGGTGGATGCTGCTGGGGGATTCAGCCAGCTTTCTGAACTCGCAGCGGCTGAAGGGCATTCACCTGGCGATGAAGAGCGGCATGCTGGCAGCGGAAGCGGCTTTCGAGGCGCTGCGGAGCGGCAACTTCTCAGCCGCAACGCTGAGCCAGTACAAGCAGGCGGTGGACCGGAGCTGGATCCGGGAGGAACTGTGGCCGGTGCGGAACTTCCACCAGGGGTTCGAACATGGGCTGTTGGAGGGGATGGTCAACGCGGGCATCCAGCAGGTGCTGCGCGGGGGCAATCTCGGTCCGGATGCGAAGAACCAGGCGGGGTATACGCGGATGCGGCGGCTGGACTCGATGGGGCCAGTGAAGGCTGATCGGGTTCCGATTACCTTCAACGCGAAGGGGGACGGCAAGCTGACCTTCGACCGGCTCACCGATGTGTACCACTCGGGCACGCGGCACGACGAAGACCAGCCAGTACACCTGGTTGTCGAGGATCTGAACATCTGCAGCAGCCGGTGCGTGCATGAGTACGGCAGCCCCTGCCAGTATTTCTGCCCGGCGGCGGTCTACGAGATGGTTGATGCGGAAGTTGCAGGGGACGGTGCCATGCCTCTGTCCCGCAAGGAGTTGCGGATCAACTTTACGAACTGCGTGCACTGCAAGACCTGCGACATCATGGATCCGTACCAGATCATCAACTGGGTGCCGCCGGAGGGTGGCGGCGGTCCGAATTACGACGGCATGTAGCGAGGTCCGTCGGGGGGAGCGGCGGCCAGAAATCATCCGCCGCCCGGCGCGAGTTGGCGTATGCTGCCGTTACCGGTTTTCCAGCAGTTCTCCGTGCTTTCGCCTGCGAGCCGGCGGGGCACCAATCTATGACGAGGGATCGAGTGCGTTGCCCAGGCTGTAAAGACGACGACGAAGTGTATCGTTCGCACCGGCGCAAATGGGACTGGCCCATGCGGTTGTTCGGGATGCGGGCGTACCGTTGCCTGCTCTGCAACAAACGCTTTTACGCCCGGCCTGCGCATCGGGAGCCTCCTCTGGAAAAGGTGCCGTAAAGCTCTGAAGCTGGCGCGCGGGGCTTACCATCGAATAAGGTAGAGCCCATGCTGCCCGGAGTGGTCCCCAGCCCGAAGGTCGAGCCATCGCCTGTGTCGCAGATCCTGCGGGATCGCCATGGGCGGGCCATCACCGACCTGCGCATCTCCATTACCGACCGCTGCAATTACAAGTGCGTCTATTGCCGGACCGGCAACGAGGGGGCGATTTACGCTGAGCTGCCCATCGAGGACTACCTCCGCATGGCGCGGGTCTTTGTCGGCCTTGGGATCGAGAAGGTTCGGCTGACGGGCGGCGAACCGCTGCTGCGCCGGGGGCTGCTGGATTTGGTTCGCGCGCTGAGCCGGATGCGGACCATCAGCGGGGCTCCGCTGGACATTGCTCTGACCACGAACGGGCATCTGCTGGAGGACCTGGCTGAGCCGCTGCGCGAGGCTGGCCTGAGCCGGATCACCGTGAGCATGGACGCCGTGGATCCGGAGAAATTCGCCCGGATCACCCGGGTGCCGGGCAGCTATGAGCGCGTGCTGGCCGGGGTACGGGCGGCCAAGGCGGCGGGCCTCGATCCGGTGAAGGTGAACTGCGTGCTGCTGCGCGGCTTCAATGAGGACCAGATTGTCCCGTTTGCGCGGTTCTCGCGGGAAGAAGGCGTCATCGTCCGGTTCATTGAGTTCATGCCGCTGGAAGAAGATCGCGTGTGGACGCCGGAGTCAGTGGTTTCGCTGAAGGAGATTCTTGCTGCGCTGACGACGTTTCGGCCGGTCGTCTCGCTGGAGCCGAACGCGGCGAGCGAGACAGCGGTGCGGTACACCTTCGACGACGGCGTGGGCGAAATTGGCATCATCGCGCCGGTGACGCAGGCCTTCTGCGGACACTGCAGCCGCGTGCGGCTCACCTCGGACGGCAAGGTTCGGACGTGCCTCTTCTCGCAGATGGAGCACGACCTCTATGGCGTGATGCATCGCGGCGGCAGCGACGCGGATCTCGAGGAGTTCATCCGCCGGACCGTGGACCAGAAGGAAGCCCGCCACCATATCGGCGAGCCGGGATTCCTGAAGCCCTCACGAAGCATGGTGCACATCGGCGGGTGAAGCAGCGTATAGGGTGTAGCGTTTAGCGTATAGGGTGTAGGACTCAGCGCCCGGTGATGCCCCGGATGAGTTCTCGATACGGGGTTCAATTCACAACTGCATTTGTTTGGCGGAAGCCGCAGCGGTCGAGCATCGCTTCGATGTCCGCGCGGCTGGCCTGGAGTTTCTCTGCGTTGTTCAGCAGATCGTCGGCGAGGACCGGGTACCAGTTGCGGCACTGCGGATCGGCGAGTCCGGCGATGTTGATTGCTTCGATGGCGCGGCGAACCTGTTCTGCCAAATGCGCGGCCTGTTCGGGGGTGCGAATCGCCGGCGCGTGATCAAGGATATGCCGCATGGCTGGGCCGAATTGCGGGTGATCGTGGAGCAGAAAGGATCCGGCGAGCTGCGGCTTGCCCAGGCGGCGAGCGGCCTCCGAATAGCTGACCGCGGCGAAGTAAAGCATGGTCAGCGAAGTGAAGGCGGGGAAGTTGTTCATGGTGCCGTAGAGCGCGGCGATCAGGCGCGCGGCGGCCAGCAGATCGGTGTCCGTTTGCGCGGCGTAACTGGCGAGTCGCTCGTCGAGGTCGGGCGCATCAGGGCCTTGTTCGAGGATCGCCATCAGGCGCTGGATGCCGAGCAGTGTCAGCGGGAATCCGGTGGAGAGCAGCGGGTCGACGAAGCCGGCAGCCGAAGGCAGCATCGCCCAGCGATGGCCCACCATTTGTTCGCTGCGGAAGCTGAGCCGCGGGATATGCGTGA
>DASYYN010000261.1:0-15318 GCA_035933815.1 Acidobacteriaceae bacterium | reverse complement strand
CGAGGCGGCATCGTAGTTCACCGTCTCGCGCCCGCCGCGCAGGATGATGTGGCAATCCGCATTGCCCGACGTAAACAGAATCGCCGACTGCCCGTGTGCCGACGTGCCGAGAAAGGTGTGCGGATGATTCGCCGACAGGATGGCCTCGATCGCGATCTGCACATTCCCCGACGTGCCGTTCTTAAAACCCACCGGGCAGGACAGGCCCGACGCCAGTTGCCGGTGGCCCTGGCTCTCCGTCGTGCGCGCTCCAATGGCGCCCCAGCTCACCAGCTCCGCCACGTATTGCGGAGAGATCATGTCCAGGAACTCCGTGCCTGCGGGCACTCCCATCTCCGCCAGATCCAGCAGCAATCGCCGCGCCAGCCGCAGACCATCGTTAATGCGGTATGACTCGTCGAGATACGGATCGTTGATCAGCCCCTTCCAGCCCAGCGTGGTGCGCGGCTTCTCGAAGTAGACGCGCATGATGATCCTCAGGTCCTGCGAGAACTCCGCAATGGCCTTCTTCAGCAGGCGGGCGTAATCGCGGGCAGCAGCCGGGTCATGGATCGAGCACGGCCCAGCGACCACCAGCAGCCGAGGATCGCGCCGGTTCAGGATCTCCACGATCTCCTGCCGCGCGTTGAAAACGGTGGCCGAAGCCGCCTCGCTGACCGGCAGTTCCTCCTCGAGAAAAACCGGGGGCAGGACGACCTTCGTCGCCCGGATACGCAGATCGTTAGTGCGATAGAACATGGTTCTGTTTCAGTGTAAGCGACGGGCGCCGTAGCGGTCCTGCGGAGCAGGACGACGGTCGAGCCCGTGGAATGCCGCGGCAACAGGGGCAGGCTTTAGCCCCTGAGGCACCCAGCCTATGATCGAAATATGAGATGGCTCGTCGCCATCGTCCTCGTCCTGCATCTGCTCTGGATTCTCTGGGTCCTCTCCGGCGTGCTCTTTACCCGCGGACGCCCCGGCCTCACCGCTTTCCACTTCGCCTCGCTGGTGTGGGGCATCATCGTCGAGATCGGCCCCTGGCCGTGCCCGCTCACGATGGCAGAGGGCTGGCTCGAACGGCATGCCGGGATGCAAACCTGGTCCGGCAGCTTCATCGTCCATTATCTGGACAAGATCATCTACCCGAACATTCCCGTCCCTGTGATCATCTGGTTCGCGGTGGCCGTCTGCGCAGCGAACCTGGCCGTCTACGCCTGGCGGCTGGCAAAGACGCTGCGGAAAGCCCCGCAAGGGACCACGACTGGCAACTGACGACTGGCAGCTGCCTCTAGGATGGCGCGCTGCCGTTCGTGTGCCGCTGCTTCTTGTGGATGTCGAAGTAGACGTCCTGCTCCGCCGACAGATGCTTCGCCTCGTCTTCCGCACTCTTCGCCGACTCTAATGCCATCTTTTGCGAAAACTCATAGGCCCGGTTCTGCGGGATCGTCTGCAGCAAGTCGGACCATTTCGCGCTGTCCGCGACCAGCTGCTTCAGCGATTTCCGTATATCCGCGTGCGCCGAGTCATACGTATCGAGGTTGTCCTGGATCTCGTCGCACAGGTGAACAAACTCATCCAGCTTGTCGTGGATCTGCGCGTTGCGATCGCGCGCGTCCGGATTCGAGATGAGCTGACGCAGCGCGTCCATCCGCTGATCGATGAACTTCATGTAGAGCTTGATCCGCTCATCGGGATGAATGGCGTTCTCGCGAATCTGCTGGACCTCGTCCGGAGTCAGCGGATCGGTCCGCTCATCCTGAGCATGCAGACGCGGCGCGAATCCCATGGCAAGAGCCACAACGACGAAGCAGGCAATGCGGCGGCGCATGAGGGCCTCTCCTTCCGACCATCTTGGATGCAGCGCGCATCGGCTGGCAAGCCGCGCTCACGTCAGCATGCGCTCACTCGTCCATGGAAGAGAGGCCGCAAAAGCCAAAAAAAGGGCCCCTCGAGTGAGGGGCCAATCTGCCTTGGTTCTCTCGTTGTGTGAGAGCCTGGTTGCGGTCTCCTTACTGCTGAGGAGCCGGTGGTTGCGACGCAGCACCCTGAGGGGAGGGCTGCGCGGAAGATGGCTGCGTCGCACCATTCGGTGAACCCGCGTTCGGGTTCAACCCCGCTAAACTGTTTTGCATCAGGCTGATGCGCACCACGCTGCCGGGAGAGGTCGTGCCGTTCTCGTCTACCGGAGCGTTGCCCATCGCCACTTCGTGAATCCTCCATACCGGGATCTGGTGCTCCACCAGGTACCGGGTAACCGACTCAGCCAGCCGCTGCGAGCTCTCGATGCCCACCATGCCGCGCGAGCGTGAGTAGCCCTGCACTTCGACCACATAGCCCTTCTGGTTCTGCATCTGGTTGACGATCTGATCGAGGGCGTCCTTCGCCTTCGCGTTCAGTATCGTCTGGCCGGGGCGGAAGCGAATATCCGTGTTGGTAACCGGGTGAAACTGATCGATCCCGTTGACCGTCTCGCCAAGCTGGTTGGTCTTAGTGGTGGCGGTCTGCGCCAGTTGCTGGGCCTGCTGCGCCTGCTGGCTGGCCTGCTGCGCCTGCTGATTCGCCTGGTCGGCGGTGGACTGGGCAGCGCGAATGCCGTTCTGCGACCGCTGATCGACGTCCTTAATGTCGCGGGCGTTCTTCGCCTGCAGCTGATCCAGTTCGTTCAGGCGGTCCTTCACCGGACTGATCTCGCGATTCACCCACTTTTTGCGGGCGAAGGGGTTCATGTGTCCCCAGAAACCCTCGTGCGGCTTGGTCTCGAGCGGTGGCTGACCCGTTCCCGTCTCGGTGGTCGTCTGCGCCTGGGGCTGGGGATTCGTCGTAGCACCCGTCTGCACCTGAGGCTGCTGTTGCTGGGCAAACGCGGGCAGTCCCAGGCTGGCCGCGACCAGCAGCGCCGATATGGATCCGGGCTTAATCATGTTTTTCATCGCTCTCTGTCTCATGGCTGGCATCCTTCCGTATGTCTCTCTTCTGTTGGACCCTTTGGGAACACACTCCGGAAGCTGCGCAGCATCCTGACGCGGTGATCTAGAGCATCTGCCATGCCAAAACCACAACGTCTGGCGTGCCTCAATTCCGGCGGCCCGTAATAGGCTGATTCTTTGATGCTTATCTTCGTTTGGGGTTAGCTGGCCTGACCATTAAAGCTCCGCAGCGCGTTTTGAAGCCCCGAAAACCGGGAATTTTTTTCTCGCCGCGTTAAATCGTGACCATGCACTATTTGCCGGTCACCTGGATAACCCGAATCTCGGGGTAGTTCTGGTTCCAGTCCTGGGGAACACTGTCGAAGATGAGCCTGAAGTCGCGGGTTTGCCCCGGCAAAATCGGTGCGCTGCTCACCGGTTGCAGATCCACGTAAGGCTGCCGGGTGCGGATCAGCATCAGTGCCATTTTCGCCTGCTGGGCGATTGGCTCCGTAAACCCGTGGAACGCGACCTGGACCGTAATCCCGGTAACCGTCTGCTGGCCCTTATTCGTGATTTGCCCGTCGAGGTACGTCGTCTGGCCGCCAACCATGCTGCCCGACTGGCTCATCTTCAGGTTCGAAATCGCCAGGTTCGCCGCGTAAGGATCAGGCGGGGCGAGCGCCTTGCCACCGGAATTCGCCGGCTGCGAATGATGCGTAGCCACCAGGATCACCACCAGCACGATGACCACGACGGCCCCGGCTACGATCCACGGCACCACCGAACGCCGCTCCCGCTGTCCTGAACCTGGCGGCGAAAACATCCCTGGCTGCGATCCTGATGCGCTCATCGTGCAGATTGTACAACCGCATCCAGGAAGCAGCGGACCCGCGGCTCAGATGAGATGGTCTGCGAGGATACTCGGCTCAGCTGCCGAGTGGCCATGGTCCCGCCGCGCGGCGGCAGCGGTACGATGGGACGCGGCATTCCTATGGACGCTCTCTTGCAGGACCTGCGCTTCGCGTGTCGCACGCTGCGCCTCTCGCCCGGCTTTGCCGCGCTGGCGATCGTGACCCTGGCGCTCGGGATCGGCGCCGACACTGCGCTCTTCTCCGTCGTCAACGGCGTGCTGCTCAATCCGCTGCCCTATCCCGACTCGGGCCGGCTGGTCAGCATGTACGAGAAGAACGCCGGACTCGATAAGGCTCCGATCAGCTACCTCAACTTTCTCGACTGGCAGCGCGAAACCCGCACCTTCGAGTCCATAGCGCTCTATCGCCATGAGGATTACACCTTTACTGGCCGCGCCCAGGCGGAGCGCGTCAACGGCTTCATGGTCTCCGCGAGCTTCTTTTCCACGCTCGGCATCCATCCTGTTCTCGGGCGCGATTTCCGCGTGGACGACGACCGCCTCGGCGCGGGTGCCGTCGTTCTGCTCGGCGGCGGTTTCTGGAAGCGCCGCTTCGGCTCCTCTCCCGATATTGTCGGCCGCTCCATCGAATTGAACGGCGTCGCGTACACGGTCGTTGGCATCGTCCCGGCGAGCTTCTCCTTTTACGGAGTGCAGCGGGACGTCTACACGCCCGTCGGCCAGTGGACCGATCCCTCGTTTCGCGACCGCCGCGTCGACGAAAGTGCCCATGCCGTCGGCCGTTTGCGTCCCGGCGTCACGCTGGCCCAGGCACAGGACGATATGGATGCTATCGCCCGCGACCTGGCCGCAACCTATCCGGAAGCGGATAAGAATGTCGGCGTCGCGCTCGTCTCGATGAAGCAGGACATCGTCGGTAACGTACGCGAATTCCTCGTTGTGCTGCTCGCCGCCGTCGGATTCCTGCTACTAATCGCCTGCGCGAACGTCGCCGGACTGCTGCTCGCCCGCTCCATGAAGCGCGCACACGAGTTCGCCATTCGTGCCGCTCTCGGGGCCAGTCGCAGCCGCATCATCCGCCAGTTGCTGACGGAAAGCGTGCTCCTGGCAGGCATCGCCAGTGCTCTGGGCCTGGTGCTGGCGTTCTTCGGAACGCGAGCCGTCATCGGGCTCTTCCCCGCCGCTCTGCCGCGTGCTGGTGAAGTCGGAATGGATTCCCGCGTCCTGCTCTTCTCCCTCGGCGTTTCGCTCCTCGCCGGCGTCGCGTTCGGTCTGGCTCCGGCATTCCGGGGAACGCGAGTCCCATTGCAGCAGGTGCTGCGCGAGGCCGGACGTGGAGCAAGCCGCTCGCGCCATCGTCTGCAGGGGCTCTTCGTGGCTGCGGAAGTCGCGCTGGCTCTGGTTCTGCTGGTGGGCGCAGGCCTGACGATCCGCAGCCTCGCTGCGCTCTGGCGCGTGAACCCCGGCTACACTCCCGACCACGCGATTACCTTCACGATGTCGATTCCCTCGACGCCGAAGACCACTTCAGCGGAGACCCGCGCCCGCCTGCGCCGTTTCCATGACGCGATGCGCTCGGTGCCTGGCGTCGAGGCCGTCTCCATGACGCTTGGCTCGCGCCCCATGATTCATGATTCCAGTCTTCCCTTCTGGATCGTCGGCCAGCCCAAGCCGGCAAACGACAACGACATGCCGCAGGCGCTCTTCTACCTCGCCGAAGCCGGATTCCAGAAGGCGATGGGCATTACGCTCGAGCGCGGCCGTTTCATCAGTCCGGAGGATCGCGAAGACACGCCCGTGGTCGTCGACATCGACGACTCCTTTGCGCGGACGTACCTCCCGCACCAGAATCCTATCGGCCGCCATATCCATCTCGCGCTCTTCGACAAGGACGCGGAGATCGTCGGCGTGGTCGGCCATGTGCGGCAATGGGGTCCGGGCAACGATCCCAAATCCGCCATCGAGGCGCAGTTCTTCTACCCATACATGCAGACACCGGAGAAGCTGATGCCGCTGCTGGCCGACGTTGCTGCCGTAGTGCTGCGCACCGAAGGCGATCCTGCCGCCGCGATGGACCCGGTGCGCCGCGCCGTTGCCGGCGTCGATCCGGGCGCCGTGATCTACGATGTCGAGACGCTGCACGAGGTCATGGCCCACACACTGGCCCCGCGGCGGCTCACCATGATGTTGCTTGGCATCTTCGCTTCGCTGGCGCTGGTGCTGTCCTGCGTTGGCCTCTACGGCGTCATCTCCTATGTTGTCGGCGAGCGCACGCGCGAGATCGGCGTGCGCATGGCACTCGGCGCACGCCGCGGCGACGTTCTGCGGCTGATCCTCTGGCAGGGCGCTATGATGGCCCTCGCCGGCATCGCCGCCGGAACCGTGCTCGCTTTTGCTCTCACCCGCGAGTTGCGCAACCAGCTCTTTGGAATTTCCGCGCACGACCCCCTCACCTACGTTGGCGTCGCGGCTCTGCTGATCCTCGTCGCTTTGGCCGCCTGTTTCGTCCCTGCCCGGAGGGCCACCCGCATTGATCCGATGATCGCCCTGCGCTGCGAATAGCTCAGTCGTTACACTGGTCCGCAGGAGCTGTGCATGCGTCGCTCTCCCCGCTTCTGGTTGCGTATCGTTCTGGTCTGCCTTTTGGTGGCGCTCTTCTGGTATCGCTACATGCCCCGCCGCGCGCATCCGCGCCTGATCCCCCGGAAGGATCTGTCCGTCACCAACCCGCTCAACCGGCCCGGAGGCGGGCCTGCCCCAGCAGAGGCCTACGCCATCTACTCCGCGCTCTACCAGCAGCCCACGAACGAGCCGCTCGTGTTTGGCGAGAACTCGCAGACCGACATTCCCCAGGTCGGCAGCAGCTGCCTCAAGCCGTCCACGCCAGAAGAGCACGAGCTAAGCGACGCCTTCAACGCCGCCAACGCGCAGAGCCATGGATGGGAGTCGAAATTCAGCATCCCACAGGGTTACCGCATTCTGCCGCCGATGCAGACTGCCGAGGCGCTGGCCTGCGTCGAGGCGCACGGTCACGGCCCCGCCAGTTGTTCCGCATACAAAGACGTGCGGCACATCCGCTTCCTGGGCGTTCCCGGCGTCGACAAAACCGGCACGCACGCGCTCGTCTCCGTCATCAAAAGCTGTGGCCCGGACTGCGGCAGCGGAGGCATCTTCGAGGTGGAGAAAAGCGGCGACACCTGGACACGCTCTTCGACGACCGACTTCACCCGCGACTGCAGCTGGATGTACTAAGGCTCCGCTGTCGTGCGCAGCGTCCGCTACTCCTCACGCAGCAGAATCAGCGGATCGATGCTCAGCGCCCGCTGCGCCGGAATCCACGTGGCCACCAGGCCCAGCATCGCCATGGTCACAACGACGCCCCCAAGCACCAGCGGATCGCGCGGCGTCGCCTGATACACAATGGACGCGAGCACATGGCTTGCCAGCACGCCCAGCACCAGCCCTGCCGCCGAGCCGATCGCGAGCAGACGCAGCGCGCGTCCCAGCGCGGCCTGCAGCACTTCCTTCCGTTGCGCCCCCAATGCCATCCGAATCCCCAGTTCGCGCAACCGGCGACTGACGGAATACGCCGCCATGCCAAAGATCCCGGTGATCGACAGCATCGCGCCCATGAGGCCCATCACTCCCAGCGCCAGCGTCGCCATGCGCGCCGGAAACAGGATCGGCTGCAGCAGTTCATTCCAGCTCCGCACTTCCGCTGGCAGCCCCGCATCGAGCTTCCGGATTTCCGCCCGGATCGCCACCGCCAGCGACTGCGGATCGCGCCGCGAGCGCAGCACCAGCCAAGCCGCCGCCATCGGATTCTGTTCAAACGGCACAAACACCGCTGGCTCGTGCTCTTCCGTGATGCTGAGATACTTCCCGTCCTCCATCACGCCAACTACCTGCACGCGCCTGCCGTCCTTCAGCTCGAAATATTTGCCGAGAGCGCCGTTGATGGAACCGAACATCTTCTCCGCGAAGCTCACGTTGGCAATCGCCACCGCCGGAGCGGCTTTGTCGTCGTGCCATGTGAAATCGCGGCCGGCGAGCAGCGAGGTGCGTGCCGCAGCCAGATACCCGGGAGAAATTCCAAAGCTGTACGGTGACATCGCCGCGTGCGCCGGCAGCAGATCCGGCGCGTTCTCGCGGAAAATCGGCTGCCGGTCCGCGCCCGTGTACACCAGCGGCGGATAATTGTTCACCAAACCAGCGTTCTCCACGCCGGGAATCGCTTCCATCGCGTGGACCAGCCGCTTCTGCATCGCGGGAATCGAGGCGCCGGAGTACCCGGCCTGCGCCAGATCGACGCTCACCATCGCCGTATCGCGCGGCTCGAATCCGAAGTCGCTGTGCAGAGAGCGCACCAGCCCTCGCACCGCCACCAGCGACGCCGTGATCAGCACCCCGCAAATCGCCACCTGCAAGACCAGCAGCACGTCCCGAACGTTGATGCGCCGGTTGATCTTCAGCCCCGGCCCTGCCTTCACAATCTCGTACGGATGCGATCGCAAAATCTGCCGCATGGGCACAAGGCCGAAGAGGAATCCGCTGACCAGCGCCAGGACCAGCGCCACAATGTAGATCTTCGCGTCCGGCGCGACCGGAATCTGAATGGGGACCGCCGGAATCGGATGCCAGGCGCTGATGCGCTGCAGCAGGAAAACGCTCAGCGCCAGCCCCACCGCTCCTCCCAGCAGTGCCAGCATCACTGCTTCCGTGAAAAGCTGCCGCAGAATGCGGTTGCGGCTCGACCCCAGCGCCAGCCGCAGCGCCACTTCCCGCGAGCGGTCCGAGGCGCGCGCCGCAAACAGGCTGCCCAGATTGGCGCAGGCGCCCAGCAGGATCAACGCCGCCAGCAGCATCAAGCCGCCGACAAAGGCCTCTACACCGCCCGCAAAAGCCGTCAGTCCCACCCGCCCCAGAACCACGGGCGTTCTCTGATCGAACTCCTTCGGATAGGTCTTGGCAAGATAAGCCGCCACGTTGCTGCAGTCCGCCTCTGCCTGCGCTCGCGTCACGCCAGGCTTCAGGTATCCAAAGCTTTCAAAGACGGAATGCTGATCGGCGCGCAGATCGAGCCCCTGGTCGCCCGACGCAGAAATGGGAGTCACAATCGGCAGAAAGAAATCCGGCGAGATGAACATCAGCGTCCCGATGAATCCCGGCGGCGTAACGCCGATGACCGTGAACGGCCGCTTATTCACCAGCACCACGCGCCCGATCACGCCGCGGTCTTCGTGGAAACGCCGGTGCCAGTACGCCCAGGTCAGCACCACATACGGAGCGCTGTTGGTCCCTCGTTCATCGGAGGCGTGAATCACGCGACCCAGATACGGCTTCACCCCGAGCACGTCGAAATAATTGCCGGTAACCGCGTAGCCGCTGCCCGGCACCGGGTCGTTCCCCGTATCCAGCGCCACAAAGGCAAAGCTGAACGCCGCCAGATCGACGAAGCTGTGGTTGCGGTCGCGCAGATCTTTGTAGTTTTGATACGACTCGAAGCCGGGATCCGATCCATTCGGCAACCCGATCAGCGCATCGCCGCGCGGCACGTTGAGCGGCCGCAGGATCAGGCCGTCCATCAGCCCAAACACAACCGCGTTCGCGGCAATGGCCAAGGCCAGCGTGACCACCGCCGCCGCGACGAAGCCCGGCGACTTCCGCAGCACCCGCAACGAGTAACGAATATCGGCCAGCAAAGTCTCCAGCCAGGCCGCGCCCAGCGCTTCGTGGCTCTGCTCCCGGAACTTCTCAACGCCGCCAAACTCAATGCGCGCCAGCCGCTCAGCTTCGGCCCGGCTTAGGCCCTGCCGCTCCAGGTCGTCAGCACGCAGCGCGATGTGCTCGTGCAATTCCTCCTGAAGTTCCTCTGCAAGCGCATCGCGCCGGAAGAATTTCGCGCTGACTGACCGCAACCACGCCGCGATTCGCATTGTTCCCTCCGCTGCCGGCTACGAGCTACCGGCTACCGGCTTCTTCACACTTCTTCCGGCCGAGCCGCCAGCGCCGATCCGATCGCCGCGGTGAGCCGGTTCCAGCCTTCTGTTTCCTCGTCGAGCCGCTTCCGCCCTGCCAGCGTCAGCTCGTAGAACTTCGCCCGCCGGTTATTTTCTGATTTGCCCCATTTGGCGTGCAGCAGTCCCTGCCGTACCAGCCGAAACAGCGCCGGGTAGAGCGCTCCCTGCTCCACCAGCAGCGCCTGCCCGGAGATCTGCGCGATCCGCAGCAATACCCCATACCCGTGCAGCGGCCCCAGCGAGACCGCCTTCAGGATCAGCAGGTCGAGTGTGCCGGGCAGAAGCTGCGCCTGATCGCCCATTCAGCGAGTCCTCCTAAGATGATTAGGGAAGTTAGCGCGCCCTCCCCTAAGCTGTCAAGGAGAAAGTTAGAACCTCTACTGGCCATCACCTCGCCCGCTCTGAGACGGAGTTCTACAGCGCGCGCCGAAGGCCTCCGCCTGGACGGCCAGTCCCGGCCAGTCCCCATGTGAGATTTGTCACAGCCCCACCCCTGCCCCTGCAATCAAGATCAATGTGTCTTCCCCGTCGCACTCTCCTCCCCGGCCTTTCCGGAGATGCGACAATCAGAAGGACGCTTTCTTATGCCCGCATTTGGCAGTTTTTCGCTCCTCGTTGCGCTCGTCCTCAGCGCGTGGTGCCTCATCGCCGGAGCCGTTTCGCTTCGCCTGCTCTCCACGGGGCAGCAGGCGGCCATCTCGCCCGAGCGCCTGGCCGAGACCGCTCGCCGCGCCGGGATCGGCAGCTTCGTCGCCACCGCATGCGCCGCTTTTGCCCTCGTTTGGGCGGCATTTACCAACGACTTCTCAGTCGCCTACATCCTCCAGCACTCCAACCGCGCCCTGCCGACTGCCTACAAATTCGCCGCGCTGTGGTCCGGCCAGGAAGGCTCGCTGCTCCTCTGGGCCTTTCTGCTCACCGGCTACGGATTCGTCCTGCGCCTGCGCCACAAGGTGGATGTCACGCTGACGGCGTATGCCTCGACCATCCTCGCGGGCATACAGGTCTTCTTTCTTCTGCTGGTGAACTTCCCGGCAACGCCCTTTTCCCTGGTCACCGGGCAAATTCCGCCCGACGGCAACGGCCTCAATCCGCTGCTGCAGTATCCGGAGATGGTCATTCATCCGCCGATGCTCTACCTCGGCTATGTCGGCTTCGCCGTGCCGTTTGCCTTTGCGCTCGGCGCGCTGATGATGCGCTACCCCGGCGAAAAATGGATCCACATCACCCGCCGCTGGACGATGGTCACGTGGCTGTTCCTCACCGTCGGCATCTTCCTCGGCATGCACTGGGCCTACAACGTCCTCGGCTGGGGCGGCTACTGGGGCTGGGACCCGGTCGAAAACGCCTCACTGATGCCGTGGCTTACCGGCACCGCCTTCCTGCACTCGGTCATGATGCAGGAGAAGCGCGGCATGATGAAGTCCTGGAACGCCTGGCTGATCTTCTCCACGTTCATGCTGGCGATTCTCGGCACCCTGCTCACGCGCTCCGGACTGGTCAGTTCCGTCCACGCTTTCGCGCAGTCCGCCATTGGCACCTGGTTCTGGGTCTTCCTGGTCATCGTGCTCGCAGTCTGCACGTTCACGTTCATCCTGAACCGCGACCACCTCAAGACCGAGCATCACCTCGAGTCGCTGGTCTCCCGCGAGTCGAGCTTCGCCTTCAACAATCTCGTACTGCTGGTGGCGTGCTTCACGATCCTCTGGGGAACGCTCTTCCCGGTCCTCTCTGAATACGTGCAGGGCTATCGCGTCACCGTCAGCGCTCCCTGGTACAACCGCATCGGCGTGCCCGTCGGTGTCTTCCTGCTCTTCCTCACCGGCATCGGACCGCTGCTCGCCTGGCGCAGCACCTCGATGCGCAGCATCCGCCGCAACTTCGTCATTCCTGGCATCGCTGCTGCCATCATCGCGATCGTCTCAATCCCGCTGGGCGTGCATCCCTGGACCATCTTCACCACCGGCGAACAGGGCGCCTTCTATGCGTGGATCACCTTCGCCCTCGGCGCCTTCGTCATCACCGCCATCTTTGCTGAGTTCTTCCGCGGCGCGCGCGTGATCCAGCGCCACACCGGACAAAACCTGCTCGCCTCCGTGGTTCAGCTCACGCGCCGCAACACCCGCCGTTATGGCGGCTACATCGTGCACTTCGGCGTAGTGCTCATGTTCATCGGCTTTGCCGGCCAGGCCTTCAACACCAGTAAGCAGATGACGATGAACTTCAAGCAGAGCATGTTCATCGGCCCCTATCGCATCGAGTGCGAGGACTTCTCGCAGGACACGAACGCCAATTACGACACGACGTTCGCCATGCTGAACGTCTACAACCGCAGCGGCAAGTTGGTAACCAAGCTCGCTCCTGAACTGCGCTTCTATCAGGCCAGCCAGCAGCCCCAGACCATGGTGACGAACTACTCGACTCCGGCCTGGGACCTTTACGTCATCTTCGCCGGCACCGATCCATCGACCGGCCAGCCCGTCATCAAGGCCTTCCTCAATCCGCTGGTCATGTGGATCTGGATCGGCCTGGTGATCACCGTCATCGGCACCGCCATCGCTCTGGTTCCGAACCTGAGCGCCGCGCTCGCGTCGCAGCGCGTTCGCGTCGCAGCCACCATCCCGCAGGATGTCGTCGCCGCGGGAAAGGCGGGTGACTGATGCGAGGCCTCACCGGCAACATCACCCGATTCGGGGTTCTGCCCCTGCTGGTTCTTCTTGGCGTCTTCAGCCTCGGCGCGGCCGACACGCAGTCGCGCTTCGACAGCATCGGCCATCGCGTTATGTGCGCCTGCGGATGTAGCCAGGTGCTGCTCGAGTGCGACCACATGGGCTGCCCCAACCTAACCCAGGAAACCGCCGAACTCCGCGCCGCCATCGATCGCGGCGACAGCACCGACGCGATCCTCACTGCTTTCCAGAACGAATACGGCCCGACCGTGCTGGCCGCACCCTGGCTCTCGCGCTTCAACATCGTCGCGTGGATCGTTCCTCCCGCGCTGCTGATCCTTGGCCTCGCCGGCACCTTCCTGCTGGTTCGCAAATGGCGGCTGCGCACAGTTCCGATGCCCGAGGTCCCGCAGGACATCCAGTCGACCGAAATCCGCGAAAGGATCAGAAGGGAAACCGAGATATGAGCACCATCGCCTCTGCCCTGCTGCTGATTGGCCTTTTCCTCTACGTGTTCTGGCCGGATCACAACGCCGAAGCGCAGCACGTGAAGACGCGTCTCGAATACCTGCGCGAGCGCCGCGACACACTCTACGACAACCTCCGCGACCTCAACTTCGAATTCCGCTCCGGCAAGTATCCGGAAGAGGATTACACCGCACAGCGAGCCGCCCTCGAAAACGAGACTGCCGACGTGGTCGCCGAAATCGATCTGCTGGAATCCCAGACCCTCACCGCTCCCGGCTCTGCCGCGCACAACAGGAACCTCGCATGAAGCACTTCCGCATTCTCGCCCTGGCCGCCGCCGCGGCCCTTCCCCTCTCGCTCTCCGCCGCTACCATCTCCGGCACAGCGATCAACAAGACGACCGACAAGCCCGCGGCCGGCGACACCGCCGTCCTGCTCGACCTGGCACAGGGCATGAACGAGTCGGGCCGGACCACCATCGATAAGCAGGGCCACTTCACCTTTACCGTTCCCGACAGCAGCACGCCGCATCTGGTCCGCATCGAGCACGAGAAGGCCGAGTACTACGGATCGGTCCCGCCGAACGCGACCACTGTCAGCATCGACGTCTACGACGCGGCGCCCAAAGTCGATGGCCTGCACACCTACGCCGACGTGTCCCGGATCGAAACAAACCAGCAGGGCCTCTCCGTCACCGAGAGCTTCTTCATCCGCAATGAATCGAAGCCACCGAAGACGCAATTCGGCCCCAAAGCCTTCGAGTTCTATCTGCCCGACGGAGCCGTCGTTGAGGGAGCCACCGCCACCAGCACGAGCGGCATGGCGGTTTCCACCTCGCCCGTTCCCCTCGAAGGCAAGAATCATTACGCCTTCATCTTCCCGGTCCGCCCCGGTGAAACGCGCTTCCAGGTCGGCTATCACATCCCCTATAACGGCAGCCTGAACCTGACCGCCAAAGAGAGTCTGCCCACCGACAACGTCGCGATCATGCTCCCAAAGAGCATGACGTTCAGCGGCTCCGGCTTCCAGCCTCTCCATGACGAGCAGAACGAGCCCGGCATCAACACATGGCTGGCCACCAACATTTCCGCCGACAAGCCCCTCGGCTTCTCCGTCTCCGGGACCGGCTCGATGCCGCGCGAACAGCAGGCGCAGGGACAGAATCAGCCCGGGCAGGGCATGGGTGGAGATCAGGGCCAGGGCGGCGATCAGTCCGGCCAACAGGCCAACCGCCCCGGCGGCGGACTCGGCAATCCAATCGACACGCCCGATCCGCTGAACAAGTACAAGGGTTGGATCCTCAGCGGTCTGGGACTGGCGCTGGTGATCGCCGCAGCGTTCCTGCTGCGCACTCGCCCGCAGCGTGCGGCAGTTGCAGCCGCGAATCCCGCGCCCGCGAATCCTCCCATCCCGGGGCACTACGTTCCGGCCACCGCCAAAACGACCGCCGCCCCAGTGAATGGTCCAGTGTCAAAAACGGCTCTGCTGGCCGCACTCAAGGAAGAGTTGTTCGCGCTGGAAACCGAGAGGCTGGAAGGCAAGCTGACGGAGTCGGAGTACGCGGAACTGAAGTCTGCGTTTGAAGTGGTGCTGCGCCGGGCGCTGGCGCGCGAAACGGTAGCGGCGCGCTAAACCGCGTCGCTCTTCTACGCTCCAAACCACGTGAGCAGCAGCAGCAGCGCAGCGGCTGCCGCGGCAATCCGATATGTGTATTCCTGCCGGCGTCTCAAGCGCTGGCTTTGGGTCCGAAGCGTCTCCATGCTGGCCTCTCGCAAAGAAACTTCTGCCTGCTTAGACTCAATATCGGCAGAATCGACGCGGAAAGTGAATACTTCTTTCTGGTCAGAGTGAGGAAAAGTCACCGCCCGGTTACGAGATCGGCTACGAGATACGGCGACGGGCAGGAGTTACAGCAGTGACTTGCTGAGAGGCGTGAGGCGAATGCCCGCGCGGCCTAGGCGGTTCTCTTCACTCGGCGCGCCATCAGTTCACCCACCAGGTCCAGCATTTCCTCGGGCGGCAGAGGCTTCACGCGAAAGATAACGTCGAGGTCCGTGTATTGCTCTTCAGCGTCCGGAAGTCCGCTCAGCACCATCACCGGCATCTGCGGATACTGCTCGCGCAGCCGGGTGACGAACTCCGGGCCATTCATGCCGGGCATCAGGTGATCGGTCATCACCAGGCTCACCGGGCAATCTGTGCCGATCTCCTCAAGCATCTGAAGGGCTTGCTCGCCGTCGGATGCGACGGCGACGTTGCGGCCGTCCCGGTTCAGGATAGCCTTGCGCGTCGCGGCCTGGATGGCGTTGTCGTCCACCAGCAGAATGTCGGCGGTCATCGGAATGGCTGATTCCTCAACTTCCCTTAGAGTTGCTTCCGTGCAACCGATTGCACCGTTTCCG
>DASYYN010000227.1:0-3880 GCA_035933815.1 Acidobacteriaceae bacterium | reverse complement strand
GGATTTGAGCCGGTCACGCAGAAGGTTCAGGCCGGCGCGGCCACGCCGGGACCGATGACGCTGGTGCTCAGCATTGCGCATTCGGTCCAGCAGGTCACCGTCAATGCGACGAACAGCGTGGACCTCACCGCCTCCGACGAGAACGGCGACACGGCCGTGATGACCGCGAGCGATCTGAAGAACCTTCCGGTCTTCGACAACGACTACGTCGGCGCGATGAGCGCCTTTCTCGATTCAGGCGACACGGCCACGGCGGGATCGGGGCTGATGGTCGATGGCGTGGAAGCGAATCGGGCCATGGTTTCGCCGTCGGCTGTCGAGCAGGTGCAGATCAATCAGGACCCGTACTCGGCGCGCTACTACCGGCCAGGTCGCGGCCAGATTGAAATCATCACCCGCCAGGCAGCCGATGCCTGGCACGGCCAGTTCAATTTTCTGTTTCGCGATTCCGCGATGAACGCGCAGCAGGATTTTGCGCCTAACAAGCCCTACGAGCAGCGGCGGATTTACGAGGGCAACGTCACCGGTCCGGTAAAGCTGATCCCGAAGAGCGCCTTCCTGTTTTCGTTCAATCGCGCGGAAGAGGACCTTGCCGCAGTCGTGAACGCGGTGGTCCCGCCCACGCCCGACAATCCCAGCGGCATTTTCAATGAGAACGTCCCGGCGCCCACGCGCGACACGGAGTTCTCGCTGCGCCTTGGACATCAGTTCAGCGACACGAACAATGCATACGTCATGTATGCGTTTCAGGACTCGACGAACAAGAACGAGGGAGTCGGCAACCAGACACTTCCCGAAGCCGGTTACAACTCCGAATGGCGCGAGGACGACCTGACGTTCCACGACGACAAGGTCCTTTCCCCCGCCACGCTCAATCAGGCTTCGCTGGTGCTGGAACGCACCTGGAATCCTCTCACCGATGTGCACGAGGGCTCGCGGATCAGCGTGAAGGGCTATTATGTCGGCGGCAGCGCGCAGACCGACGAAACCAGCAGTGAATACAACCTGCGCGCCAACGAAATGGTCACGTGGAACCACGGCAAGAACCTGGTGAAATGGGGTATTAACCTGCCGCACTTCAGCCGCCGCGTGTTCGACGACAACAGCGACCGCGACGGCAGCTACACCTTCAGTCCCTCGTATGCGCCCGACGGCACGCTCAGCGAATCGGCGATTCAGGCGGAGCAGGCGGGCACGCCTTCCGGCTACAGCATCAAGGAGGGCCAGAACCGCTTCGTTTACCACCAGCAGGAAGCGGGCGCGTTCATCCAGGACCAGATCAAGATCACGCCCCGCCTCTCGCTCACGCCGGGCATTCGTTATGACTGGCAGAACTTCCTCGCCGGCGACGTCAAAAACTTCTCGCCGCGCTTCTCGTTTGGATATGTGCTCAACAAGAAGCACGAAATGGTGTTGCGGGGCGGAGGCGGCATCTATTACGACCGCATTGGCTCGAGCCCGCTCCTCGACCTCGCCCGTTATGGGCATTCCAGCCTGCGCCTGCTGCAGATCTCCTCGAAACAACAGCCGCTGTGTTATCCGATCACGAGCTGCACGAATGTGAGTGCGCTGCCGCCGACTCTGGCTGAAGTGGCTCCGGGGACCCATACGCCCTATCAGATTCAGGATGGCCTGCTGATCGAGATGCGTGTCGGCGAAAAGGGCAACCTCTCCGTCGGCGGACGCATGAATCGCGGTGTCGATGCTTTCCGCTCGATTGACGTCAACGCGCCGCTCGGTCCGGATTACAAGACCCGGCCGGATGCGCACAACTCCGAGATTCGCCAGATGCAGTCGGCCGGCACCCAAAAGGGCGCGGCGCTCGACGTCAATTATCGCGGCCGGTTCAACAAGCGTTTTACGGGATTCGCCTGGTACAGCTGGAGCCACTACGGCAACGACACGAGCGGGATCTGGTGGTTTCCTGAGAACCAGCAGGATCCGAATGCCGACTGGGGGCCGGCGGACTGGGATCAGCGCCACCGCTTCGGACTCTACGCGATGCTGAATCCGGAGCATCTGCTGAACCTGGGCGTAGGCGTATTCGCCAAAAGCGGCAAGCCATGGAGCGTCCTCACCGGCACCGATGCGTATGGCGACAACCAGTTCAACGCCCGTCCTGCCGGCGTGCCGCGCAATTCCGAAGTTGGTCCCGACTATGCCGACCTGGACTTGCGGTGGGGCTATGACTTCAAGCTTCGTCCGAAGGAACTCGACCGCAGCCCGACCATTGGCGTTTCGCTGGCCTCGTTTGATGTGCTGAATCATCCCAACGGATCGTATGTGGATACGGTTCAGGGCAGCCCTGACTTTGGCAAGGTAACCAACGCGAATCCACCGCGCCGGGCGCAGCTTGGGATGAGCTTTAATTTCTGAAAAGGTTGCGCGGAATCAACAAAAAAATTGCCATCTTCTCGCTGCAGCAGCCAGCATCCCACCAGAGGTAGGGCTGCGAAACCCACGAACGGCGAGGAGACAATTATGAAAAATCTAAAAGCAATAACCTGGGCACTGGGACTGGCGTTGGCAGCCGGACCTGTCATGATTCCGACGATTGCGACAGCGCAAGAAGGCCAGTGGGAGCCTCAGGAGCCCCAGGGGCAGTGGTCCGATGCCTGGCACCATGGATTCCATGAGGGCGCTGAGGCGGCGCGTCGCGATATGCAGGAGAACCGTCGTGCCGATATGGACGACCATGAGCAGTATCGTCATCCCAATGTCCCCCGCGACATGCGGCGTGACTTCCGCGAGGGCTTTGCCCGTGGCTACCACATGGTAATGGAGCGCAACATGCACCGTGACCGCGACCGGGACGACCGCGGCGGCTACGGACCGGGCCGCTAATTTATCTGCTCGAGCAAGGGGAGCCGGTCAGCCGGCTCCCTTTTTCATTGGACCAATCTTTGAGCCCGAATCGCAGTGCTGCTCACGGGCATCTCACACAGCGAGGTAAGCTCATGGAAGTCCGCACGATCATTCTCTGGTCACTCGGAATGGCGCTGCCAGCCGTATTGCCGGGCATCGCCGCGGCCCAGTCGGCCCCCAAACCTGCGTTGCAGTATCCATGGCAACCGGAGGAGCCGCAAGGTGCGTATCCACAGGCATGGCACGACGGATTCCGCGCCGGCGCCACCGCCGCCAGCCAGGACCTCGATCAAAGAGTGAAGGCGAGTCCCGATCGCCATTCCAGTTTCACCCACCCCGATCTGGCGCCGGTGGCGAGCGACGACTTCCAGGCCGGGTTCGAGTATGCGTATCAGGCGGTCGTACAGCATCGGTCCAATCCCGCTGCCGGAACCGTGCCGCACTATACGGCCAACTACGACCTGGACTACGGTCCTTACTAGTTCGCGGCATCTGACGCTTCACTGCTGGTGCGGATTGAGCGAACGTGTGCCGTTTCCCCGGCTGGCCAAGCTCGTTGATACGAGTCGCTTCAAAAATGCTTCCTGTACCCGGCTGAAGGATCGTCCCTTGAGCCGCGCCGCTGCAATGGTGCGCGCAGCCGACGGATCGGCGATCCTGACGAACCTGCAGCCGCTGCCGGGCTGAATTGCCATTTCCGGAACCAGCGTTACGCCCACTCCGGCAGCAACCATACCCAGCAAACTGCTGAATTGCCCGCTCTCAAACGCGACCCGCGGCCGCAGGCGTGCTCGGTCGCAGGCTGCCACCGCGATGCCGCGGAAGCAGTGGCCGTCGCGCAGGAGCACGAATGGCTCGCCCCGCAACTCGCGCAGCATGACGCTCGCGGCTGCGGCTTTGGGATGCTCCGGCGGCAGGGCAGCATAGAGCCTCTCCGTCATCAACGGAACGATTTCAAATTCCCGATACTTCAGCGGCAATGAAAGGACCGCCAGATCGACCGCGAGGCTGCGCA
>DASYYN010000206.1:0-16551 GCA_035933815.1 Acidobacteriaceae bacterium | reverse complement strand
CGTGGCGGAGATATCCACGCCGGAGTGGAAGGCTCCTTCTCCGTTAAACGGATCTTCGCGCTGCCCGAAGGAACTTGTGATCGGTCCCGTCACAGGCCAGAGGGCAGGGGCACCGGCGATGCTGGCCCAGTCGGTAATGGTCGCGGGATTCGTTCCGGTATTGAAGCCGTGGAAGCGCCCAGTGAGGGCGTTCGTGCGGAGAAGGCTGAATTGGTTCAGGGACTGCGTGTAGGCCTGCTGGGTGAATGGGCCGGAATCCTGGTCAGCCGCAGTGGCGGAGACCGAAGCAGTGGCGGCCTTGGCGATGCGATTCTGGCGGAGTCCGTACAGGGCGGTCACTTCGCTGGCCAGAGAGCCGAGGGATGCCGCCTGGACGTCTTTCTCGTGGACGACGAGCTGCAGTTGCTGATAATCGCGGCGCAGAGCCTCGCGCTGCGAGCGCACCTGATTAAAGCTGGCGGTCTTGAGCAACATGCGCGTGTAGGAGCCCGCCATCCCGGTGATCGTGAACGCTCCGACGACCGCAGCGAGCAGGAAGATGCCTGCATAGTGGAGGGGGATCGGAATCTTGCGGAGAGGTCCGTCCTTCTCGCGAGCAACGAAAATGATGTAGTAACGGCTTCGCAAAATGCAGAGGTCTCCGGGGGGAGTTCCCTAAACCAAAACTTCAAGGGCCGAAGGACAGAATTTCCGGGGTCGTAGGCACGGTAGCAGTGCCCCACACCCGGGTCAATGGAACTTCCGGTGGGTGGCAGTACTGCGGTAACCCTGTTGCCCCTGGCCTGAACTCTGTCTTCATCTTACACAGACGAGGCTTGCGCGCGCAGAGTTGGCAGCGGCCAGCAGCAAAGAAACCGTCCCGGCGTGCAACCTCAATAGGACTGCGAACATCGGCCGCCGACTGTAGGCTTTGGTGCGGGGGATGGTATGCTTGCGATTTCATGCGCGGTCCTCTGATCAAAAGCACGCTGGTGGGGGCGCTCGGCGGACTGTTGTTTGGGTTCGATACGGCGGTCATTGCAGGAACCACACACCAGCTGACGGAAGTGTTTCACCTCAGCGCGGGCGCGCTGGGGCTGACCGTGTCGATCGCGCTGTGGGGCACGGTGGCGGGCGCGATCGGCTCAGGGCCGCTGGGGCAGAAGATCGGCGGGCGCGAGGCGCTGCGCATTATGGCCGTGCTCTACGTGATCTCGTCGCTGGGGTGCGCGCTTGCCTGGAACTGGCCGTCGCTGCTGGCGTTCCGGCTGATCGGCGGACTCGGGATCGGCGGGTCGTCGGTGCTGGGACCAGTTTATCTGGCGGAGCTGGCGCCGGCGCGGCTGCGCGGGCGGCTCGTAGGGCTGTTCCAGATCAATATTGTTGCCGGCATCCTGCTGGCGTACGCGTCGAACTACGCGGTCGCGAGCCTGATTGACGGCGGTCACGCGTGGCGGTGGCAGTTTGGCGTGGCGACGATTCCGGCGGCGCTGTTTGCGATGTTCCTGTTCGGGATCCCGCAGAGCTCGCGCTGGCTGGTGACACAGAACCGCATCGACGAAGCGCGGCAGGTGTTGCAGCTGATGGGTTCGCCGAATTCAGAGGCGGAGCTGAAGGAAATCGTCGACTCGATCCACCTGGAGCGGGCGGCGAAGTCGGAGCCGCTCTTTCAGCCGAAGTATCGGCTGCCGATCTTTCTGGCGGTCACGATCGGGATGTTCAATCAGCTGTCCGGAATCAACGCGATTCTCTACTACGCGAACGACATCTTCGCGGCGGGCGGCTTCAGCACGCTCTCGGCGGACAAGCAGGCGGTGCTGCTGGGCGCGATGAACTTCTGCGCGACCATCCTGGCGATGTCGGTGATCGACAAGCTGGGGCGGAAGTCGCTGCTGCTGATTGGATCGGTGGGGACGGCGCTGTGCCTGGCGGGAGTGGCGGCGATCTTTCACTCGCATGCCGGGCAGGGCTATCTGGTTTGGCTGCTGGTGGGGTTCATCTTCTTCTTCTCGATCAGCCAGGGCGCGGTGATCTGGGTGTACATCAGCGAGGTCTTCCCGACACGCGTGCGGTCCAAGGGGCAGAGCCTGGGCAGCAGTTCGCACTGGATCATGAACGCCATCATCTCGGGCTTCTTCCCGTGGGTGGCGAAGCACTCAGCGGCGGCGCCGTTCATGGTGTTCTCGGGGATGATGGTGCTGCAGTTCTTCGTGGTGCTGATGGTTTATCCCGAGACGCGGGGCGTGACGCTGGAGCAGCTGCAGCACAAGCTGGGAATTGATTGAGAAGCAGGCAACAGGCAGTAGGCAATAGGGAGTAGCGGATAGCGGATAGCGGTTAGATCAGGCGATCAGCGAGCAGTGATCAGTGATCTGCGCGAGTGCTGGTTCTCGATTCGTCATCAGAGAAAAAAATTGCCGGGGATGCGGCAAACGGTTGATTGCACGGGCCCCGGGGAAATTTGATTAATCGAGTTGCTATCGCCTTTCTGGTTAATGGGCGGCCGCCCCAACAAACGCAACCGCCATTGCCGGAAAGAGCTTGCCTGGTTGACGCTCCCGCCGATTTCGTGCGATTCTCGGCACTTGCTGCTCTGCGCTGACTATTCCGGTCGAGTCTGAACTCTGCTCCACGTAGACACTGCTGAGGCTACGCCCCGGAGGTATCCACGCACGGATGCTTCGCGGGCCCGGGAGAGGGATCGTCGTCATGACCAGAGAGTTTTTTGAGAGGCATTACGGGATTCTGTCTGACCAGGCAGACGCCGTTGAAGTGTTTGGGAATAAGGTTCAGCGGGGAGTCGCCACCGTGGGCGACATCAGAAGCAAGCTGGCGGACCACATGAAAAATGCCAGCATCTACCCGGAGCCGGACGGATCGGCTCTCTGCATCGCAGACGCCGAAAGAAAAAGCGTTTGCCGGCTGGAGAAAAAAAGGCATCCAGCCATCAGGCTGATTTCCCGCACTGTCTGACTCGGCTTCGTCGCATCGAGCGCTCGCGCATCTCACCCGAATGTGTGTGTGTTGCGCTGACATGCGGGGCTGTGCCCATGAAAGCTCCGGTGTTCCTGTACTACACTTGATTCCATCGCACTACGCGATGGATCGATCCCCTTCCCATCTGTCCAATGCGAATTTTGTGTTTTCTGCTTGCGCTGTTCTGTTCCTCTGCAGCAGCCAACGCCCAAACCCGGTCATCACCGCCGTATGAGATTTCCGGCGGATATTCCTGGCTCTCCAACTCGTTCAATGGAGTGCCGGGCTACCGGCATCCGCTGAACGGCTGGAACGCCAATGCTGTTTTCCCGGCGTGGCACCATCTGCGGTTCAGAGTCGATTACTCGATGTATCGCGGCGTTAACCGGGGCGATCCGCAGCACGCTTTCTTTCTCATGGGCGGAGCGCAATACGAGGCGATGCTTCACCGGGAGCGCTTCTACGCGGTTGGGCTGCTCGGCGAAGGCGGGCTGAACGGCACCTGGTTCGACACCGCAAGCTCCAAATACAAGAACGGCAACAGCGGCATGATCGCGTCGCTCGCGGAATTTGTGGGCGGAGGCGTCGACACTCCCATTGGCGCTCACACGGCTGTCCGGATTGAAGGCGGCGTGCAGCACACGAACTTCGATCCCATCCAGCCGCCGCCTTCGGCCGCGCCGTACCACCTGGCCGGCATCCCGAACTACTTTGGCCGCCTCTCTGCAGGGCTGGTGTGGATTCCGCGTCTCGAGTCACCGTCTGCAGATACGGCCGCGTCGGCTCCGGTTGAGAGCGAGATCATCTTCGAGGGGATGAATTCGATCGGCCATTTCAAAATTTTCGCCAACTCGTGGTGGAGCTACCTCTCAACCGCCGGGGTTGAATACGACCGGCATTCGTGGGGAAGGTTTGCCGGCGCGCGGATGGATTATTCGGCGGAATTTCTGCCGGTGATGATCCTGCGCCAGCCGAGCAAAACGGATATCTGGGGAAACCGCCAATCCACCCAGCTGAAGACGATCCCGGGGATTGGCGTCCTGCCTATCGGCATGCGTCTGTTGTGGAATGATCATGGGCGCGTGAAGCCGTATTACGTGATCAAGGCCGGCGTGACGCTGTACACGCAGAAGGCGTTTTCGCAGGACGCTTCGTACGAGAATATGGGGCTGGACCAGAGCCTCGGCGTGCAGTTCCGCGTGAGCGACCGCACGGACTTCCGGACAGGGTTCGGCGTCTTTCATCAGTCGAACGGGTTTGTGGTGCCCAGCAACCCAGGGCTCGATGAGATGAACTGGAACGTGGGTGTGAGCTATCACCTGGGTGGAGCGCCCGAGAGCTATTGATGCGGCGGCAGAAATCAACAACTTGCCGCACCCCTTTGCGCGTAAGTTGCGCAGATGCAGCGGATGCCGTATCCCCACCTGAGTTTGGGTGAGCCACTTACAACAAACTAGAGGAAGCGGATCGCAGCGAAGGCGAGGAGGGCGGCGGCGAGCGTGGAGAGGGTGTTCACGGCGTCGTTGTTGAGCCAGCCCCGACGTTCGGGGATGGCTCCGAGGAAGCTGTCGACGAAGAGACCGACAACAGCCGCGGCGAAGGCTAAAAGCGCAGCGAGGCGGTGAACAGGAAGCGCAGCGGCGCCCACGGCGATGACGACGGCGGCGGCGAGGCATCCGGTGAGTGTGCCGATCGGGGTGATGGCGCCGTCAGTACCTCGCGGCACGCGCCGGAAGGTCGTGATGAGCCTCGGTTCGCCTCCGAGCACCTGGCCCAGTTCTGAGGAGACGGTGTCGGCGGTGGCCTCGCCGAGAGCGGCGAGCAAGGCGACGAGGAACAGACGCTGGTACGGGAATCCTGCGAGGTTGTCGGCTATATCGGGAATGCCGGCGAGGACGGCGATGCCCAGATTCGCTGCGACCTGCGAAGCGGTGCGCCCGCGCTTCCGTTCCGCGATGCCGAGTTGTTCTTTGCGGTCGCGGCCAAAGCGGGTGGCAGCATGAGTGAGCAGGAAGAGCGCGAGCAGCGGCCAGAGGGCGGTATGCCAGCCGGGCGTTTGCAGATACAGGGCACAGGTGAAGATTCCGCCGGTGAGCGCGGCGCCGAGGGTCGCTGCGCGCATGGCGAAGACCAGGGCGGCGAAGGCGATGCTGATGCCGAGCGCCGTGCACGCGATCCAGTACATGCCGGAGGTGGCGAAGACGGAAAGAAGGATGAGGGCGGCCCAGCATCCGGCGAAGGGAACGGTGGCCAGCAGCACAAGCTGCGACTGCCAGCGCAGGCGGGGGTTGTGGGTTGTGGGTTTGTCGATCGCAGAGGGGGAGGCGGACATGAGGTCGTGCCCTGCGGCGTAAACCGAGCCGCGTACAGTACAATCATCTTTCTACCATCAAAAAGTTGATCCGGGTTCCCACGGAAAGCCCGGGCCGAGGAGTCAAGGAATTTGCGAGTGCGTAGCATGGCGTCGGCCGGCGCGGGCCGTTTCCGGAAAAACCTCCTTCATCTCTCAGCATTTCGGGCAGCGGCGGTCGCGGCGCTGGGTGGAACTCTCGCGCTCGCAGTGGGATGCGGCAATCAGTATCGGCCCGTGATCACGCCGATCAATCCGACGGGACCGGCGGCGCTGCCGACAGGCGGGATCATCGTAATTTCGCAGCCGGGATTCAGTCCGGTTGTGGGCGGAACGGTGGCGTGTTCTGGCGCGACATACACCGACCAGAGCATCATCACGCTGGTAAATTTCTCGGGCGACGCGACGGACGTTCAGGCCAAAGGCGGATTCGGTCCGCTGACTTTCTCGCTGGAGCCGGGCGGCGCGAACGTGTACGCGCCGAACTGCGACGGCACGCTGACGACGGCGCAGGCGACGACGACCTCGCTGCTGACCAAATTTGTGCAGAACAGCACCTTGCTGCCGGGCTCGAATCCGACCAACACGCTGTTCGTGAACAGCAACCTGTATGTGACGGAGCCGGGATTGCACGGTCCCACGTGCCTGACGACCAACTGCGTGGCGCAGATGACGGGATCGCCGGAGGCGCTGAAGCAGGAGATTCCGGTCGCTCCGTCGGTGATCAACCTGGTGGGCTACAGCGCGGGCGAGCGGCTCTACGCGATCAGCCAGGGCAATTCAAACGGCGGGAATCTGGCGTGGGGGGCATGCGCGAATCCGTCGGCCGTGACGGTGAACGGCGAAGCGGACGCGATCGAGTCGACGACGAATACGGTTTCAGCGCGACTGCCGCTGGGCGTGTGCCCGGTGTATGGGTTCCAGACGGTGGATCAACTGCGCGCTTTCATCATGAACCGCGGCAGCGGGACGGTGACGGTGATCAATTCGCAGCTGAACGCGATCGACTCCGCGCATCCAACGATCAAAGTGGGCGCAGGGCCGGTGTACGCGGATTATTACCGTGTAGGACAGGTGCTGGTGACGGCGAATTACGACTCGAACACGATCAGCATCATCGATGTGAGCCTGGACAGCTTTGGCAACGACAGTGCCACGTTTGGGAAGGTGCTGGCGACGGTGCCGGTAGGGCTGCATCCGGTGGAGCTTTCGGTTCTGCAGGATGGCAGCCGTGTCTACGTAGCGAATCAGGGCGACATCGCAGCTGGAACGCCGGGCAGCGTATCGATTGTGAGCCTGACGAACTACACGGTGGAGAAGACGATCCCGCTGACGTCGAATCCGCATGCGATTGCGTCGATCTATAACTATCCAATCGGCAAGGTATATGTGCAGTCGCAGAACAGCCCGTATCTAACGGTGATCCGGACCGACACGGACATTGTGAGCGCTACGCCGGAGATGCAGGGGAACATCGTGGAGATGCGGGTGACGGCGCAGTATCCTTCGCAGTCGTCGCCGGGCGCGAGGAACTATCAGACGGAGAGCCGGTCGGTTGGGTCGGGGGCTCCGTAACGGCAGCGTACAGGGGATAGGGTTTAGGGTGTAGGAAACGAGAGTCCCGGCGGATAACGTCGGGACTTTTTCATTGCAGAGTTCCCTGTTCCGCTGGTCCGGCAGCGGCTGCAAGCTCGAGGATGTTCTCGATGGTTGTGCCGCCGTATTGGGAGCGGATGCGGATGGAGCAGGCCGGCTCGGCCGGATTGGTTAGAGCCCAGGCGTGACCGGCTCCGTCCGCGACGCCCCAGGGTTCAAGTTTCGAGGTCCACTGCGGCAGCTGACTACGGTAGAAATCCAGAACCTTACCCGAAAGATCGGGCGTCCAGTAAGTGGCTGCGATAGCGCGCATCTCGCGCCCGGGGCGTCCGCCGCTGGCCAGATATTCGGGCGAATCGGCGATACGCGGCTGTGCGCCGGGATAGAGCACGAAGGACTTGAGGCGCGGGTCGAGTTGCTGGAGCGGCTCCAGATCGAGATTGCCCGCCGAGGTCTCGACGTGCAGGGCCGGCCCTTCTGTGCCCGGCTGCACGGTGACGCGAAACTTGCGGACAAAGATCACGAATCGAACCAGGCCGAAGCCAGCAAGTAGTACGAAGACGAGCAGCGGCAGCAGCAAGACGTGCATGGCGTCTACTCTGCCACTGCCACCCCAGGAAGAGAAGTAAAAACCGAAATGGGGTTGTGCGCGGAGGGCTGCGCGCAAGGCTGGAAGCGCCACCGATTACGGCGCGGTCCCCATTTCGTAATTCAGCGTGGAGAGGGCGAGGCGGTACTGGTAGCGCGCGCTGGTGTCCTGCATCTGCGCGCTGGTCTGCTGCAGCTGCGCCTGGCTGAGCTCGACGATGGAACTGAGGCCGAGCTTGTAGCGCGTCTGCGCGAGATTGAAGGCGAGGTTCGCCTGCTGGACGAGCTGCGCCGTAACGGCCATGCGTTGCCAGCTGTTGTTGGCCTGCAGCCACGAGGTGCGGACGTCGCGAACGATGCGGTCGCGGAGGTCGCGGGTGTTCTCGGCCGCAGCCTGCGCGCGATACTTCGCTTCCTTCGCCTCAGAGGTGTAGAGGAAACCGTTGAAGATCGGGATGCTGATGTTGCCGCCGACGGCGCCCCACCAGTTCGTAATGTAGTAGCTGCCGGGATGGACGGGGATGGTGCCGGCGGTTCCGGCAGCGGAGATGGAGGGCAGCAGCTGATCCCACTGGGCGCGGGCGAATTTCTGTGCCGACTGCGTGTCGTAGCTGAGCGCCAGCAGATCGGGCCGCTGCTGGAGAGCCGTCTGGATGAGCGCATCGACCGAAGGCGGCGGAGGCTGCGGCGCTGCAGTGTCCTCAACGAGGCGATACGTGACCTGGTGATCGAGGCCGAGGACCGCATCGAGGTTGGCCATGGCGGAGTCGGCGTTGTTCTGCGCGTCGATCTGGAGCAGTTTCGCCTGGGAAAGATTGACGTCGGCAAAGCTGAGGTCGAGGGTGGACTTCAGCTTGTTGCGCGTCATCTGGCTGACCTGGCTCTCGGTGGTCTGACGGGCAGCGACGGTCTGTTTGGCTACGTCGAGCTGAGCCTGCGCGGTGAGCGCGTCGTAGAAGGCCTGATCGGCGGCCAGCACGATTTCCTCAACGGTGGCCTGAGCATTGGCGTCGTACGACTTCTCCTGGAGCTTGCGAGAGAGGACGAGGTTGTGGGTGTGGCCGAAGTCATAGATGAGCTGCGTGACATTGACGCCTGCTCCGGCGTGCTGAAGGAGACGCGATGACGTCAGCGAGCCGGCAGCGATGCGGGACGCTTCTTCAGCCTGTACGGCAGTCACAGCGGCGGTGGCAGTGGGCAGTTCGCTGGAGCGGGCCTCACGGGTGACCTGGTGCTGTGCGAGAGCGAGGAGCTTTTCGACGCTGACATGCGGGTTGTTGCGGATGGCCAGCTGCTCGACCTGGGCGAGGGTGAGATCCGGCAGAGGGGCGGGAGTTGGGTTGGCGTTCGGCGCAGGGGTCGTGGCTGGCTGATTCTGCGCGACGGCGATGTTCAGGCTGGCTGGTGTCTGAAGATGCGGTCCCGGAGCAGGCGGCAGCGTGGACTGCGCCGCAACAACGAGGGGAAATGAGAGGGCGAAGGCAATGAAACCGAACCGAAACTTCATGCCTGGGCTGCCTCCGGCTCGCGCACTCTGTTTTCGCGCCAGGTATGAATGACGAGGTACACCGCGGGCACAAGGAACATGGTGACGATGACCGAGACGCCCAGTCCGCCAATGATGGCGCGTGCCAGCGGAGCGTACTGTTCGCTGCCCGCCTCAGCGCCGATGGCCATGGGAACCATGCCCAGCAGCGTAGCGAGGGACGTCATGAGGATGGGACGCAGACGCATCTTGCAGCCTTCTACCGCCGACTCGAGGAGCGGCAGTCCCTGGTTGTGGAGGATGTTGGAGAAGTCCACGATGAGGATGCTGTTGGAGACGACGATGCCGGTCATCATGATGGTTCCCATCAGCGACATGATGTTGAGCGTGCTGCCGGTGAGCACGAGGATGAGCACGACTCCCGCAAGCCCCGGGGGAATCGCCATCAGGATGATGAAGGGGTCGACGAAAGACGCGAACTGCGCCATCAGCACCAGATAGACCAGAGCGACGGCGAGAACGAGCCCGAGGCCGAAGTCGCGAAACGACTCGTTCATGCTGACCACAGCGCCCCGCATAGTAAGGCGCATATTGCGGCTGGTGGGCGTATTGGCCAGCAGCGTTGAGATTTGTTTGCCGACGTGATCGAGCGCCTCGGTCTTCGTCGACACGTAAATGTCGATTTTCGGCCGAAGCTGGTAGTGATCCACTTCTGTTGGCGTATTGATGCGCTGAATCTGGGCGACCGACTGCAGCGGCGTGTACCCGCTGGCGCCGTCGCCGCGCAGCGGAATATTGCGGAAATCTTCCATGTTCATGTTGTCGAGCCGGTGCGTGGAGTACTGGACCGTCACCATGTAATTGTTGCCGGACTTTGGATCGATCCAGTAGCTGGGCGCGATCATGCCGTCGGAGGTGAGGGCGGTGATTACGTTGTCGACCACGCCTTTGGTCGTCAGGCCCACCTGGCTGGCACGCTCGCGGTCAATGTTCAGCTCCAGTCCCGGGTAGCGCATGTTCTGCGGAATGTAGACATCGCTTACGCCGGGGATCTCGCGGATTTTGGCCGCGAGGTTCTGCGCCAGACTGTAGTCCTTATTCAGATCGGTTGAAGAAACCTGAACATCGATGGGCGCGGTGAGCCCCTGGTTGATGACGGAGGAAACCATGCCGCCGCCATGGAAGAACGTGGTCAGCTGCGGCATTTGCCGGGAAAGCTGTTCGCGTACCCGGTTCATGAAGGTGAAGCTGCTGGTTTTGTGCTCGGGACTGAGGCTGACCTGCACGAACGCAGTGTCCATGCTGGAATTGCTGCTGTAGATGGTGGAGGGCCCGTGCGTGACTCCGATGTTGGAAACGATCATGTCGAGCTGCGATTTGGGGATCACCGAGCGAATGATCTGCTCGACCTGGGCGACGTAATCGTTGCTGACGCTGAGCCTGCTGCCGCTCGGCATCTCGATGTTGATGGTGAACTGGCCGGCGTCGGTTCGCGGGAAGTACGCCTGGCCCATGAATGGCCAGGTGATGATCAGGACCAGGACCACGGCACCCAAAATAACCGCGGTGGTTAAGCCGGGGCGCAGCAGGGTCCGGCGGACCTGCCGCTCGTACCACTCGACCATGAGCCTGAAGTAGTGGTTAAAACCGTTCACTAGCCGGGTGAAGCCGAAGCGCCGGACGCGGTGTTGTTCGTGGTCCGCGTTGTGACCCGAGTCATGCCCGCTGTGGCCTTTGATGAACAGCGAGCAGAAGAGCGGGACGACGGTCATGGCGAAGGCATAGGACGCGAACATCGAGAGCACGACGCCGAGGGCCAGCGGGGTGAAGAGATATTTGCTGACGCCGGAGAGCGCGCCGACAGGCAGAAAGACGATGGAGGTGGTGACGGTGGCGGCGAGCACGGCGAGCGAGACTTCCGTTCCGCCCTTCTCCGCCGCGATGCCGGGCGACTCGCCCATTTCCATGTAGCGGAAGATGTTCTCGAGGACCACGACGCCGTTATCGATGAGGCGGGAGAGCGCGAGGGCCAATCCGCCGAGGATCATGGTGTTGATGGTGCCGCCCGCGCCATCGACCATGAGCAGGCAGGCGACCGCCGAGAGCGGAACGGCGAGCAGAACGGCGACGGTCGCACGGGGGCTGCCGAGGAAAAGCAGAATCATCAGGCCGGTCAGCACCAGTCCGATGCCGCCTTCTTTGGCAACGTTCTTCAGTGCCAGCTTGACGAAGACCGACTGATCGAAGACGACGTCTGCCTTCAGGTTAGCGGGAACGTCGGTCAGGTGTTCCACGGCATTGCGTACGCCGTTCACGATGGTGATGGTATTGCTGCCGCCGCCCTGCTTCATGACCGGCACATAGACGGATTTCTGCCCGTCGATGCGGACGATGTTGGTCTGCAGCGCGCCGGCATCCTCGGCCTTGCCCACGTCTCCAACCAGTACCGAAGCGTCACCGACGGTTTTCAGCGGTAACGAATTGATCTCCTTGACAGCCGGGAACTGCGCGTTCGCGTAGATGTTGTAGTCTTTCCGGCCGATTTGAACGTCGCCGGCGGGAAGGATTAGGTTGGAGCTATCCAGGGATTGGACAACATCCATCAGCGAAAGATTGTGCGCCTCAAGCTTCAGCGGATCGACATAGACCTGGATCTGCCGGTAAGTGCCGCCATAGGGATCCGGCACCGAAGCACCGTTTACTCCCGCAATTTGGTTACGCACCGCATACTGGCCGATATCTTTCAGGTCGGTCTCATTGAGTCCCTTCCCCTTCAGGGTTACCAGACAGACGGGCTGATTGGCCGCATTCATACTGAGCACGACGGGAGGCAAAGTGCCCGGAGGAAGACGGCGCAGATCGGCCATGGCCAGCGTGGCGATGTTGCTCAATGCCGCATTGGGGTCGGTGCCGGGACGGAAGTACACCTTGATGAGGCTGACGCCGGTGAGCGACCGCGACTCGATGTGGTCGATGTTGTTGCCGTAGGTGAAGAACCGCTCGAAGGTGTCGGTAATGTCTGCCTCAACCTGACTGGGAGGCATACCGGCATAAAAGGTCGCGACCACGACAACGGGAATATCGATCTGAGGAAAGAGATCGACCGGCATGCCGACGAGGGCGACAGTGCCGACCAGCGACACAATCAGGCAGAGCATGAGGACGAAGTACGGGTATTTGAGGGCAAACTTCGGCATTACTGCGCGCCCCCCTGGTCGTTATGCAGGTCGACCATGCTGCCCTGTGCGCGTTCCGTATCGGAGGTCGGCTCAGTAGTCGCGACCGGGCTCACTACTTCTCCGTCGTGATACTTGCTCAGGCCGCCGACGATAACCCGATCGCCGGGGTGCAGGCCGTCGGTCACCTGTACGAGGAGCGATCCCTGGAGTCCTGTCTTTACGGGACGGATGTGAACGCGGTTGTCGCTGTCCAGTACATAGACTTCCTGCTGATTGCCGGAGAGCAGGATGGCCTCCTGCGGGATAGTGGGCACATCCGTCACGTGATCCAGTTGCAGCTGCGTGTTGGCGTACATTCCGGGATCAAGCGTGAGGTCGGGATTCTTTACGTCAATTTCGGTTTCCATGGTGCGCGTCTCCGGACTGATGTTGCGGGTGAAGCGCACCACTTTCCCGGTAAACGAGCGGCCGACCGCGTCCACGCGCACCTGCATCAGATCGCCGCTGTGGACGTATTGCACGTCATCCTCGGGTACTGGCACTCGCAGGCGCAGGACGCCACTCTGTGACAGCTTCACGATGGGCAGCGACTGCGAATCAGAACCGGTACCGGACTGGATGAGGGCGCCGGTATCGGCATAGCGCCAAATGATGACACCATCGAGCGGGGCGACGACGTTCGTATAATCGGCGATCGCGCTGACTCGCTGATTGTCCGCACGCGAGACGTCAAGTCCCTTGTTGGCGGCGTCGAGGGCGGCTTTCGCCGCATCGACGTCGGCTTCGGCTGCGAGATCCTTCGCCTGAGCGTCGTCGAGTTCCTGCTGGGCGACGAGACCGGGCTGAGCCTTCGAGGTCTCGAGCAGGCGCTCGTAATCCGCATGCAGCGCGTCATGGTTGGACTGGGCGCGCTTTACTTCATGCTGGGCGCGGTGAATCTCATCTTTGCTGCGAGCGACTTCGGAGACGGTTCCGGCCAGCTGCGCCTGGAGTTCGGGCACCTCGAGGACCGCCAGGGTTTGTCCCTGATGCACGCGGTCGCCGATATCGACATAGATGTGGCGGACGAATCCGGAGACCTTGGGATGGACTTCGACGACCTGGTAGGGCTGGAATTGTCCGGCGAGGGTCAGCACCTGGGCAATGTTGCCACGCTGGACGAGCGCTACCTCCGCCGCCGGAGGTGCAGGAGCGGCCTCAACCGTGGGGGTCCGGCGGTGTCCGCGGACGACGAGCAGGGCAGCCACGGCAGCAATGGCGACGGCAGAAATCAGGATCCACAAACGCTTACGCATGTCGGGAATTCACCTGTTGAATTTTGGTCAGGCCGGAGCCTGAGATGTCCGGGGGAAATCCAGAGGAATTGCCGGTTCAGGCGAGGCTCGGCCATGCAGAGTTGGGGCCTAAAGGCATTCCAGAGAGGATCAGCGGACGAAGGGCGGGGGTCGAACGGCGAGCGCGGGAGAAAATGCGCCGGTTGCTCTGCGCGGCAGCGGGACGAGGTCTCGGAAGCCTGCGGATCCGGGCTGGAAACGCGGGGTACGGAGGACAAAGAAGAGCAGCGCGACGCTGGAGAAAGCTAACGGAAGAATCGGATTCGAAGGCTGACGCAGGTTGACCGCCGGGGCCGGGGTTCGCTCTTTGCCGGCAACCAGCTTGGCCTCAGGCATGTGCCGCGCTACCGAGTGCGGCGGATCGTACAGCGAGAGCTTGTAGCGGAGTCCCCACGCGAAGACGCAGAAGCCGAGCAGCACGAGTCCGACGCCGAGGAGATGAAAACCGCGGCGGCGGGTGATGGTACAGCGTAAGTTGGGGGTGTGGATCGACAATGTCGTACTGCGATTGATGATGACATAAGCTTCGACGTTTTGAAAGCACGCGAAGTGAGCCGTACCGGGGCAAAAACCTTGTATTCAGTGGATTTACAATCCTTTCATGCGATCTGCTGAACTGGCGGAAATGCTGGGGGCGGAGCTGCGCGGCGACTCCGATGTGGAGATTACCGGCGTCTCGGGAATCGAAGAGGCCGGCCCCGGCCAGGTAACGTTTGTGGCGAATCCGAAGTACGCGGCTCTGGCGCGGACGACGCGGGCGGCTGCGATCCTGGTGGCGCCGGACTTTCCGGATCTGACGGTCACGACGTTGCGACTGAAGAACCCGTATTTGGGGTTTGCCCGCGCGGTGGAGCTATTCTACGAGGCGCCGACGTGGCCAGCGGGGATCCATGCGACGGCGGTGATCGCGCCGAGTGCGAAGCTGGGGGCGAATGCCTCGGTAGGGGCGTATGCGGTGATCGGCGACGATGTGGTAATCGGGGATGATGCGGTGATCCTGCCCCATGTGGTCATTTACCCCGGAGTTCGCATTGGGAATCGACTTTTCGCGCATGCGCATGCTGTGGTTCGGGAAAATTGCCAACTGGGCGACGATGTGGTTCTGCAGAACGGGGCGGTGGTCGGGTCGGACGGGTTTGGGTTCGCCAAGGATGAGACGGGGCGCTGGCAGAAGATTCCGCAGTCAGGACCTACGATTTTGGGCGATCGCGTCGAGGTGCAGACCAACTCCTGCATCGACCGGGCGAGCGTCGGGGCGACGCGCATTGGCGATGGGGTGAAAGTCGATAACCTGGTGCAGGTGGGGCATGGCTCGTCGGTGGACGACAATTCCCTGCTCTGCGCGCAGGTAGGGTTGGCCGGGTCGACGCACGTGGGGAAGAATGTGATTCTTGCCGGGCAGGTGGGGGTCGCCGGGCATTGCCATATTGGGGATAACGTGGTGGCGATTGCCCAGGCGGGGCTGCACGGGGATATTCCGGCGGGGTCGATGCTGGCGGGGTCTCCGGCCTTTGACCACAAGCAGTGGCTGCGGGCGACGGCCCTGTTCAGCAAGCTTCCGGAGTTGATCCGCCAATTGCAGCGCAAAAGCAGGCGCGAAGAGTAGAGTAGAAAGCGCCGCGGTACCCCTCCCAGGCCGGCAGCGATGACGGGAGAGGCCGCATCCAAGTTCCAGACATGTCCACGAACGATCAGGGTTCCACGCTCAGTCTAGTTTCGCCGGCCGCCACCGAACCGATCCGGGTGCTGCTGCTGGACGACGACGACAATAACCTGCTGCTACGCTCGACCATCCTGCGCAAATACGGATACGTGACGGAGACGGCGACGACGATCGAGGAAGCCGAGCAGCTGCTCGACGACATCGATATCGCGGTGCTCGACTACCATCTGGGCGCCGGGAAATTTGGCACCGACGTTGCGGCGGACCTGAGGGCGCGGCGGCCGCAGGTGCCGATCATTATTCTTTCAGCGACCCTGGAGCGGCGCTTCGGCGGTGTGGAGGACATGCATCTGCTGAAGGGCTACAGCTCGATCGACGATCTGGTGTCGGCGCTGCGGTCCTTCGAGGCGAAGAAGCGTGGCAGGCCGGTGGTGGTGGATGCGCGGGAGTTTTTCTATTCGCGTATCAACATGGCCATGGGCGACGACGTGGTGCTGGAGATCCTCGACGGAGAAGGTACCTGGCAATACGTGAACGACACCTGCGCGCGGGTGCTGGAAAAGCCGCGGGAGTGGTTCCCGGGGCGAAACATGTTCGAGGAAATGCCTGAGCTGACGGTGGACTGGGCGGACATTCTGCGGACGGTGGCGGAAACCCGGGAAACCTACATCGACCGGACATTTCGGGGCGTCCTGAACCTGCCCAGCAAGGGCGACCGCTGGGTGTGGAACGTGCTCGCGTTCCCCATCACGCTGCACACAAGGGAAACCGGCGTGGTGCTCACGGCGCGGGCGCTGGAACGCAAGCCGGTGGTCTGAAAGTCAGCAATAGCGGTTGGCGCTTAGCTGCCGGAAATGCCTGTACCCTGTTGGTATGCGCGGGGCTTCCCTTCTTCTCATTGCGTTGGTTTTGGTTGTTGTCGCCGGGTGCCGGTCGCCGTGGGTGCAGGCGACCATCGTGAACGACCAGAACACGCCAGTGAACGTCGTCGAAGTGACGTATCCCGGCGGCGCCTTCGGCACGCAGAGCATTGCCGCGCACGGGACGTTCCAGTACCGGTTTCACATCCTGACGAACGATGTCGTCAGCATCGACTTCAGCGATGCGGCGGGGCACGATCATACGCAAAAGGGTCCGGCGCTCAAACAGGGCGAGGCGGGCACGCTGCGCATCGAGATCGAGCCGGACGGCAAGGTGGTGTGGACGCCGCAGCTGAGCTCCGGAAAGTAGCTTTCACCCATAGCCCGATCTGCCGGATTCTGGCAAACTAATCCAACTGTCTCTACTCGTGTTAGCGACTGGGAGGTACCCGTGATTCGGGTGCAGAACCTGACGAAGACGTTTGGGGAGTTCACTGCGGTCAAGGACATCTCCTTCCAGGTGGAGTCGGGGGAGATCTT
>DASYYN010000200.1:0-37040 GCA_035933815.1 Acidobacteriaceae bacterium | reverse complement strand
AATGCGCTGCACTTCCGCCGCGTCCTTCTCAAATCCCATCGCTGGACAATACGTTCCGCAAATGTTCAGACCGGGATAGCGCAGGCGCAGGTTATAGGCGGCCATCATCGCGGACCCTTGCAATCCGCCCAGCAGAAACACTCTGAAGCCGTACCGCGCCGCCTCGGCACACATCCGGTCCATCACTTCTCCGCCCGGCACGCGCTCCGGAATCGGCGCTCCCAGGATCCGCGAAGCCATCACCACGGAAATGCCGTCCGGCACCGCCAGATCCGCCGCCTGCATCGCGTCGGCAAATTGCTGGTTCTTCTCCGCCAGCGTCACCAGCTGCGCGTTCGGACCGACAATCGTCAGCGGCGGATGCGAATCCCGGTGCAGCAGCGCCTCGGTCACCAGAATCGCCGCATATTCCATGGAGATGCGATCGACAGGCGTCTTTCCCAAAACGAACCGCGGCGGGCGCGGCAGCAACATCGCCGGATGCGGCGATTCGCCCTGCTTTTCTTCAGCAGGACACTCAATCACGACCACAATGCCTCCTTCTGTTCGAGGAACAACCCGGGCGGCAGCCCGTTGGCAATTCCTGATCGGCGCAACTCATCCCGCACACGCCCCGCCACATAGCCAGGAGACTGTAGGAGCGCCCGCACCAGTGCCGCAGCACTCCGCGCGACGCGCCGCTCGGCCAGATGCATGTTGCAGCGCCGCAGCGACTCCTTCGCGGCGATACGCGAAGGCCGAAGAAACCCCGCCAGCACGAGGCCCACGTCGCCGAAGGGCTTCGGTCGCAGGTTCCATAGATCTGACAACAGCAGGTACTGAACGTACAGTCCTGCCACCTGCTGCTCGCCGGCGTGACGCGCGCTCACACTCACCGGGTTCTGCCGAAAGCCGACCAGCGCCTCCGGAATGAACCGCACGTCGAAGTTGCGCGCCATGCGCCACCATAAGTCGGCATCTTCGGCGTGGATATCCATCCGATAACCACCCACAGCGAGCGCTTTCTCCAGGTTGAGAACCACCGTTGAGTGACAGATAGAAAGCAGATACCCCTGTTCCACAATGGAACGAAGTTCTCCCGGTGTGCCCCGCGAACAACGGAACCGCCCTGCACACCGCTCGCGCGGATGATAGTCGGCGAGCGAATAAATCAGCCCCGCCTCGGGATAAGCACGGATCGCTCCCATCAGCTTCTCGATCCGCCCCGGATACGAAACATCGTCGGCATCCTGGCGGATCAGCCAGGTTGTCCGCGTTTCCCGCAGCAGGCGATTCAGCGTGGCCGTAACGCCTGCATTCGGCTGCTCGAGCACCCTCAGCCGCTCATCGCGCACTCCACGCAGGTATTCGCGGCTGCCATCGCTGCCACCGTCCACAATCGCCAGCAATTCAAAGTCTGCAAAGCTCTGCGCGAGCACGCTTTCGACTGCTTCGGGCAGCCATGGCATCCCGTTACAAACGGGCATCGCCACCGTCACTGCGGGAACGCTCTTCCGCGTCAAGAGATTGCGTCTCCCTGCACCAGGGTCATCACTGCTTCAGGTACTTCTGCATTGAGTTATTCCCACATACAGGATGACCGTCAACCCAATCACCGCGAAATAACTGACCCTGGTAATCCCTGACCTTAGTAATGCAGGCACCTTCAGAATTGCTTGCAATTGCCAGGTTTGGACCTAAAGCATGGAACTTAGTTGTCGAGAGCAGCGCAAACCTGCAGCGCTGACCATCTCTTTGCAACTCTGGGTCGCTCGCTCCGATTGCTCATGTTGCTCTGCCAGTGCAGCTATTTCGTTGTGGGAGGCGCCGGATTCATCGGCAGCCACTTCGTCGACGCTCTCCTCGCGTCGCCGCTCACCCGTCGCATTACTCTCTTCGACAATTTCTCCTCCGGCCGCGAATGGCACTACGAGCATCACGCCGGCGATCCGCGCCTCCAGGTCATTCGCGCCGACGCCAGCGACGTGAAGGCGCTCGCCGCCACCATGGACGGCCACGACTGGGTCATCCATCTCGCCTCAAATCCCGACATCGCCGCCGCTGTTGAAAATCCTGAGATCGATTTCTACCGTGGCACGCTGCTCACCAATAACGTCGTCGAGGCCATGCGGCGCGCCCACGTCAAGCGGCTCATCTACGCCTCCGGCAGCGGCGTCTACGGCGATGCAGGTGAGCAGCGCGTCGGTGAGGATTACGCCCCGCTCCGTCCTGTCTCCACCTACGGAGCCAGCAAGCTGGCCGGGGAGGCGCTCATCGCCGGCTACTGCTCGATGTTCGGCCTCCAGGCGTGCGCGTTCCGTTTTGGTAATGTCGTCGGCGCCCGCCAGACGCACGGCGCCGGATACGACTTCCTTCGCCGCCTGCGAAAAAAGCCTGCCAAGCTGACCATCCTCGGCGATGGTCAGCAGAGCAAGCCCTATATCCACGTGACCGATGTTGTGGCCGCCGTCCTCTCCGCGGCGAAGCACGCCACCGCGCCATTCTCCGTCTTTAACGTTGCCACCGATGACGCGGTCACCGTCACCGAAATCGCCGAGATGGCCGCCGAAGCCCTCGGTTTGGCCGCGAAACCCGCATTCTCCTACACCGGCGGCCGTTGCGGATGGAAGGGCGACGTGCCCGTCGTCCGCCTCGATTCGAGCCGCATGCACGCCCTCGGCTGGTTCCCGAAGTGGAACAGCCGCGAAGCCATCCGCCAATCCCTGAAGGAACTGGTCGCCGATGATCGCACGCTCTGCAGTTAACGCAGTCTGGCCTCCGCGCCTCGCTCTGCTGGCCGGCGGCCTCGCCACCCGACTGCATCCGCTCACGCTGGGTACACCCAAATCGCTCATCCCCATCGCAGGCGAGCCATTCCTGGCTCACCAGCTGCGCCGCCTTCAGCAGAACGGACTGCGGGAGATCGTCATCTGCTGCGGACACCTCGGAGACCAGATCGAAGCTTTCGCCGGCAGCGGCAATCGCTTCGGCCTCTCCATCGAATACAGCCGCGACGGCGACCAGCTGCTCGGCACCGGAGGCGCGATCCGCGCCGCGCTGCCTCTGCTCGGCTCACGCTTTCTCATCATGTATGGCGACAGCTGGCTCAGCGAGCCCTTCGAGCCTGTCTGGCGCGCGTATGGCAGCTCCGGCCGCCCAGCCCTGATGACCGTCTTCCGCAACGACAATCGCTGGGGTACCAGCAATGTGGATTACCGCAACGGCATCGTGACGCGCTACCACAAGAACGGCGCGCCCTCCGGCATGCACTACATTGACTACGGGTTGCAGGCCATCGAGGCGGAGCTGATCGCCGGCTGGCACGCTCCCGCTTTCAACCTTTCTGAGGTCTGGCCGGTCCTCGTCGACTACGGGCTGCTAGCTGGATACGAGGCCCGCCACCGCTTCTACGAAATCGGTTCGCTCTCCGGCCTGCGCGAGACCGAAGCCAACATCAGCTCCAGCCGCATCTTCGCCTCGCGTACTCGCAATCTGCCGCTCCCGGCGCGCTCTCCTATGCAGGAGGCCTTCGAGTGATCATGACGCGCACACCCCTGCGCATCTCCATGGGCGGAGGCGGCACCGATCTCCCTTCCTACTATCGCGAACACGGCGGCGGATTCGTCATCTCCGCGGCGATCAACAAATACGTCTACATCACAGTCAACCGCAGCTTCCTCCCCGGCTACTTCCTCAAGTATTCCGAGACCGAGCACGCCGCCACCTGCGATCAGATCCGGCACCCGCTCATGCGCGAGGCCATCCGCATGCATCGCGCCGAGTCGCCGCTCGAAGTCGTCAGCCTCGCCGACGTTCCCGCCGGGACCGGTCTCGGCTCCTCCGGAACCTTCCTCGTCGGCCTGCTGCACGCGCTCTACGCTATGCGCCGCGAGCCCGTCACCGCGGAAAAGCTGGCCCAGGAGGCCGTTGAAATCGAGATGAACCGCCTCGGCGAGCCCGTCGGCAAGCAGGACCAGTACGTCGCCGCCTACGGTGGTCTGCTCTGCCAGGAATACCTGCCCGACGGCGAAGTCCGCGTCACTCCTCTGCACATGAGCGAAGAATCGCTCCGCGAGTTGCGCGATTCGCTCATGCTCTTCTTCGTTGGCCGCACCCGCCGCGCGGCCACGCTGCTCGACGAGCAAAAGCGCCGCTCTGAAGCGCGCGATCGCGCCATGATCGACAGCCTGCACTTCGTCCGCACTCTCGGCCGTGAGATCCGCGACGTGCTCGAAGGCGGTCGCGTCGCCGAGTTCGGCCGGCTCATGCATGAGCACTGGATGCGGAAGCGCGAACGCAGCTGCCAGATGTCCTGCTGCGAGATCGACGCGCTCTATGACCTCGCCCGCGGCCGCGGAGGAGCATCCGGCGGCAAGCTGGTCGGCGCCGGCGGCAGCGGCTTCCTGCTACTCCAGACTGATGACCGCCGCCGTCTCCGCGACACCATGCTCGGCGCTGGCCTCAGCGAAATGGACTTCAGCTTCGACTTTGACGGATCGGTGGTGCTGCTGCGCAATGCGTAACCCCGCACCGTTTCAAACGCGCCCCTCAAACCGGCCGGCCACCCTCGACGCCGACGCGCCCGTCGAGTGGACGCTCGCCGACCTCCTCCACGTCTTCGTTCGTCGCCGCGCGTGGATTCTCGGCTCGCTCGCGCTCTGCTCCGCCGCCGCTCTGCTCAGCTGGATCGCCGCCACTCCGCGCTATCGCGCCACCGCCATCATTGAAGTGCAGAAGCAATCCCGCGGCGCCTTCGGCCTCGACAATGCCACCGCCGACACGCCCACCACCGCGCTCAGCGACTCCTTCGACGACAACCTCACGCTCCAAACCGAAATCGGCATCCTGCAGTCCGACGCGGTGGCCCTCGACGTTATCCGCCGCGCCGGCCTCGAATCCACACCCGACTACTTCGCACCGCAAGCAAGCCGCCATTCCTGGACCACGGTCATTAAGCGCAAGGCGTTCTTCTGGAGCAAGCCCCTCGAGCCGCTCTCAATCCCGCTTGAACAAGCCCCGAACCGCCGTTTCGTCGCGCTGAAAATCTTCGCGAAACGCGCGAAGATCGCCCCCGCTGCCGGAACTCGCCTCATCCGCATCAGCTACTCCGATCCCGATCCGCAGCGCGCCGCCGCCGTCGTGAATGCCCTCGTGCAGTCGCTCGGCGAAACCACCTTCCAGTCCCGCTCCTCTGCTGCGGCGCAGTCCGCGGCCTGGCTGCAATCCCAGCTCACAGGCCTGAGGCAGCAGACGGATGCGCTCGATGCACGCGCCGCCGCGCTCGACCGTGCCTCGGGATCCTTCGGCGACAACGATGCCCACAACGTGATCCTCGCCCGTCTCGACGAGCTGAACGCCAGCCTCTCCGCGGCGCAATCCAACCGCATCGTGCGCGAAGCCGTTTGGCGCGCCGTCCAGAGCGGCGATCCCGAGGTCATCTCCGGGCTCAGCGGCGCTCCCGGCGCGGGCGCGAACACCCAGAACTCCTTCGCGCTCCTGCAGTCGCTGCGCGCGCAGGAGGCGGCAGCCAAATCGCAGCTGGCCGAATCAGCCGGACGCTACGGCGAGAACTGGCCTGCGCTCGCCGAGCAGCGCACCGGCCTCGCCACCGTCCAAAAATCTATTCAGGATGAACTCCAGCGTCTCGGCGCACGCGCCAAATCCGACTACGATGTCGCCGTCCAGGCCGAGAACTCCGCGGGCGCCGCTTTCAATCAGCAGCAGGCCCTTGCCTCGCAAATCACCGGCAGCGCGATGGAGCTGCGCCTGGCGCGCCAGCAAGCCGACGCCAGCCGCAACCTTTACACCTCGCTCGAGCAGCGTCTGCAGCAGGCCGGCGTGCTGGAGGGTCTGCACTCCGGCAACTTCATCATCGTCGCGCCCGCACTGGTTCCCTCGCCCGACCACCCCGCCAGCCCCAGCGCACCGTTGCTCGCCGCCCTCGCTGTCACCATGGGACTCGGCATCGGCTGCACCGCCGCCATTGCTCGCGAGCTGACCGACAATACTCTCCACTGCCTCACCGATTTGGAGCCGCTGCTGGATGCACCGCTCATAGCGGCTCTCCCGCCGCCGGAGCCGGCCCGTCCCTGGCTCCGGCGCCTTCTTCCGGACCGGAAAGGCGAGCTCGCTCTCGAAGCCGCCGCAGCTTCCGACTTTGCCCTCCCCGCGCCCGAATCGGATTTCGTCGAAGCGCTTCACCGCCTGCGCGCGCATCTGCTCGCTCAAGCAAGCGGCGAGGGTCCGCGCGTCATCACGCTGCTGAATGTTGCGGCCCCGCGCGCCCCGGCAGCTAACGGGTCACACAGCGCATACGCCGAAGAGCCCCATCCCACACTGGCGCTGAATCTCGCCGCAGTCCTCGCTCAGCACGGCGCTTCCACCCTCTACGTCGATGCCGATCTGCGACACGCTCCCGCCGCCGGTGATTGTCCCATCGCGCCCGGCCTCGCCGATGTTCTGGCGGGTGACATCGACCCCGCGTTCCTCGATCCGGACGCCATGCCTCCGCTGCTCTCCGTCCTCCATACCGGCGCGCGCCCCGCCTGCCCCGCGGAACGGATCGCCTCGCCAGGGATGAAGAGTCTGCTCGAACGCTGGCGCCAGCAGTTCAACTTCGTCGTCATCCACGGTCCCGCCGCCGCCTATTCCGATGCTCTCCATCTCGCCCAGATCTCCGACGCTGTGCTCCTCGCTGCACGGGCAAACGAAACCCGCCGCGACGAAACCCGCCGCGCTCTGCATAGCCTGAGCCGCAGCCTGCCAGATCACACCAGCCTCGGCATCATCCTCGAAAACGCCCCGGACGGAGCCGCCTATGCTCACGCCTAACAACTGGGTTCTCCTGAAATACATCGCTCAGCGCGTAATCCGGGTGCCCCATGTCTCCCGCTTTTGGAGACATGGGAACGCGCAAGCCGCCGCGCTCGTTCTTCTCCTCACCACCGCCGCCTTCCCCCAGCAACCGCCCGCACCGACGTCATCCACCACCGCCCCCGAGAGCCTCCTCATCGGCCCCGGCGATCTCCTGCGCATCTCCATTCTCCGCGAGCCGGAACTCGATCAGCACGTCCGCGTCCTCGACTCCGGCGAAATTACGCTCTCCCTCGCCGGCAACCTTCCCGTCCAGGGACTCACGCCTGCCGAAGCCGCCGCCCGCATCGCTAACCGCTACCGCGACGGCAAATTCCTCCTCCATCCCGAGGTCTCCGTCTTCGTCGAAGAATACGCAACCGAAGCGGTGACAATTCTCGGCGAAGTGGCGCATCCAGGCACCTTCCGCCTGGCCGCCCCGCGCACGCTGATCGACGTCCTCTCCCTTGCCGGCGGACTCACCGAGATTGCGGACCGCCACATCGTCGTCGAGCGCGGCGGCAAAGATGGCCAGCGCATCCACGCCTTCCTCTCCAACCGTGCCGACGATGCCCTCAGGGCCGACGTCCTCGTTCGCCCCGGCGACATCGTCGTCGTCCCCAAAGCCGGCATCGTCTATGTGCTCGGCGACGTCGCCCATCCCGGCGGCTACGTCATGCAGAACGACTCGCAGCTGAGCGTCCTGCAGGCCATCGCGCTCGCCGCCGGAGCCTCAAAGACCGCCAGCGAAAAGCGCGTGCGCCTCGTGCGCAACGTCGACGGCCTCACGCAATCCATCGACCTGCCCCTGCGTGACATGGAGCGTGGCCGCCAGCCCGACGTTCCCCTGCAGGCAAACGACATCATCTACGTCCCGTTCAGCCTGGGCAAAAACATCTCCCTCGGCCTCGCCAACATCACCGCTGCAGCCAGTACGGCGCTCATCTACGCCACGCGCTGACCATGACGCGCCCCCGCCTTCCCCTGCTGAGCCTTCCCCTCGAAGACCTCGCCTGCATCGCCATCTTCTGCTTCTTTGCCATGCAGGGAGCCATTCCGGGCATCGCTCCGCCAGCCGCGCACGAGATGAGCGGCGCAGCCTTCACCACACTCAGCACCGTGGGCGGCATCGCCTCCCAGGCCGCCGTCGATGCCCTCATCGTCATCCTTCTCCTGCGCGCGCCGCGCCTCCTGCTCGATCAGATTCTCTGCGTGCCCTGGGCCGCCCTTCTCGCCGCACTCGCCGTCGCCTCCACCCTCTGGTCCATCGATCCGCTGCTCACTGTGCGCCGCGCAGTTCCCTTCGCGCTCACCGGGCTCTTCGGCCTCTGGTTCGGCGCGCGCTTCTCCGCCGAACGCCAGATGCGCATCCTCCGCCTCACCATGGCCTGCCTCGCCCTCGCCACAATCGCTTTCGTAATCCTCGCGCCGTCGCTGGCCCTCGATCATGCGGCCGGCCACGGCACGGACTGGCAGGGAGTCTTCACCCAGAAGAACGCCTGCGGCCGCATTATGGTGCTCGCCACCGCAGTTCTCCTCTTCGGTCCCCGCCTCACGCTCCGGCGCACCGCCCTGCTCGGCCTGTTTCTGTTCACCCTTATCATGAGCGGCTCGCGCGCGGCGTGGGCCATCGAAGCCGCTTTCTTGCTGGTGTGGCTCACCTATAACATCGGCCGCCGCTCGGCCCCACGAATCCGGCTCCTCATGGCCGTTACCGCCCCGCTGGTCCTCGCTGCCGCTGCCGTCCTCGGCCTCCGCTTTTTCTCGCAGATCATGCACTTCCTCGACCGCGAGCCCACGCTTTCCGGACGCACCGCCATCTGGACCGAAGTTTTGCACGCCATCGCGCAGCGGCCGCTCTTCGGCTACGGATTCGCCGCCTTCTGGCACGGCATGCGGGGACCATCGCTGCAGATCGACGCCGCCGTGCACTTCGTCGTCGAGCACGCTCACAACGGCTTCCTCGAAATCGCCCTCGAGCTGGGCCTCGCCGGACTCGCGCTCTTCCTCATTAGCTGGATTCTCGCCTGGTGCCGCCTCTGGCCCCTCTGGCGTGCAGGCCGTCTCTCCCGAGTCGCCTTCCCCCTCGCTCTGCTCGTTCTCATCCTCCTCTACGATCTCGAAGAGAACACGCTGCTCCTCTACAACGGTTTGTTCTGGCCGCTCTACGTTGCCTCGCTCGCCACCATCGAATTCGCCTGGCGTGAGCAGCGTCACACCCAGCGCGCCGCCCGCCATGCCATCCTGACCGCGCATGCGTCTCTCCCGCACGCGCTTCAGGAAACTCCGTGAACCCAACCGTCCTCATCTACCGCTCTGAGCTCCTGCCGCCATCGGAGACCTTCATCGACTCGCAGGCGCACGCCCTGCGCCGCTACCAACCCCTCTTCGCCGGACTCCGCCGCATCCCCACGGGCCTCGAGCTGGACCCGGAAGAAGTCATCGCCCTCGCCCCCCACAACAGCCTCCAGGACAAGCTCCGCCGCCGCCTCTTTCTACGAACCGGCATCGCTCCGGGCTTCCTTCGCCGCCTCGCCCTCCGCTACCCGGTGCTCCTCCACGCCCACTTCGCCGTCGATGCTGCCGCGGCCCTGCCCATCCAGAAGCACTTCGGCGTCCCTCTGATCGTCACCCTTCACGGCTACGACGTCACCTCGAGCGACGAATCCCTGCGCGCCACCGCCGCAGTTCGCATCTACCTGCGCCGTCGCCAGGAACTCTTCGCCCGTGCGCGCCTTTTCCTCTGCGTCTCCGAGCACATCCGCGCCGCGGCACTGGCCCGCGGATTTCCCGAGGCCAAACTGCGCACCCACCGCATCGGCGTCGACGTCGACCTTTTCGCGCCCGACCCGCTCCGCTCCCGCGACTGCGATCCCATCGTCCTCTTCGTCGGCCGCCTCGTCGAAGTCAAAGGTTGCGAGCACCTCATCCGCGCTATGGCGCTCGTCGAACACCGTCATCCCGAGGCCCGCCTGCTCATTGTCGGAGACGGCCCTCTCCTGCCTGCGCTGCGCACCCAGGCCAGCCAGATCAACCACCGCACTACTTTCCTGGGCCCTCAGCCTCCCTGCGTCGTCCGCGACCTCCTGCATCGCTCCACGCTGCTCGTGGTGCCCAGCGTCGCGACGTCGAACGGCAACTCCGAAGGCCTCAGCCTCGCCGCCTGCGAAGCGCAGGCCGTCGCGCGCCCCGTCACCGGCTTCCGCGGATCAGGACTGGAAGAAGCCGTTGCCGATCGCGACACAGCGCTGCTCGTCCCTCCGCGCGACCACGCCGCACTCGCCGATGCGATCTGCACCTTGCTCGAAGACCCCGACCTCGCTGCTCGTCTCGGTGAAGCCGGACGCAGACGCGCCGTAGCCTGCTTCAGCCTCGCCCGCCAAACCGCGCTCCTCGAGCGGATCTACGACCAAGTGCTCGCATGAGCGACCACGCGCCGCGTCCGGAATCGCTCCGCCAGGGCGCCCTCTGGATGATCTCGGGCCAGGGCGTCTCCGTCGCCGCGCAGGCCGTCTACTTCATCCTCGTCGGCCGCACGCTCGGCAGCCGCGAATACGGTGCCTTCATCGGAGTCGTCGCCCTCGTCGCCGCGCTCAGCCAGTTCTCCTCGCTCGGCATGGAGATGATCCTCGTCCGCAACATCAGCCGGGACCGCAGCTCCTTCGCGACCACATGGGGCCAGTCTCTTGTCATCCTTCTCGCCGGATTCGCATTCCTTCTCGCCGCCGCGACCGTCTTCGCGCACTTCGCTCTGCGCCCGGATCTGCGCACCCTCGTTCCCTGGATCGCCCTCTCCGACGGACTCCTCGGCAAGCTAGTCCAACTCGCCGGCCGCGCCTTCCAGGGCGCTGGACGCCTCGCCTGGACCGCGCGCCTCACCGCGCTCACCAATCTCTTCCGCACCGTCACCGCCGCCGCCGTCTGGGCCTGGACCCATGCGCACGGCATCCACGCCACCGCGGATCTCTGGGCAAAAATCTACTGGCTCTCGACGCTGGCCGTTGCCGTCACCGCCGCTATCATCGTCACCGCGCAACTCGGACGTCCGCTCTTTCGTCGTATCCGCCACAGCGACCTCAGCGAAGGCCTCAGCTTTTCCCTCTCCAGCTCCTCCATCTCTATCTACAACGACATCGACAAAACGTTTCTCGTCAGCCTCGGCCAGAACTCCGCCGCCGGCATTTATTCCGCCGCGTATCGCGTTGTCGATGTGGCGAGCATGCCGATTTACGGCGTCTATGCCGCTGCCGCCCCGCACTTCTTCCGTCACGGAGCCGACGGCGTTCGCCCCGCTGCGGCATTGGCACACCGCACGCTCCGCCGCACTTTACCGTACGCAGCGCTCGTATCGGTTGCGCTGGCGGTCGCCGCCCCACTGCTGCCCATCGCCTTCGGTCCCAGCTTTCGCGAATCCGTCCTCGCGCTCCGCTGGCTTTGTCTCTTGCCGCTGCTGCGGGCGCTGCACTATGCCTGGGGAACAGCCATCACCGGCTCCGCCTCGCAATGGAATCGCACCGCGACCCAGTTCGCCGCCGCCGCACTCAACCTCGCGCTCAATTTTCTGCTGATCCCGCGCTACTCGTGGCGCGGAGCAGCCGCCGCCAGCCTGCTCACCGACGCCGCGCTCGCCCTCCTCAGCTGGCTCGTTCTCACCCACCTGCTCCGCCGGGAACGCACGCTTACCGAAGCAGACGCTCTACTGACGTAGAGAAAATCAAAAAGATTCACCGCCTCACTGCATCTCGCACACGCGAGTTCTCGTCTGTTCGCGTGAGTTCAGACGAACCTGAAGCCCCGACAGAGCGGCCAAGAATGGACGGGACAGCGCAACAGCCGCACAGAGGAAGGGTTCGATGGATGCAAAGGGAGAAACCGAGTATGCGAAGCAAATTTGCAGCACTTGCACTCAGCGGATTTCTGGCGTTCGGCGCCACGTCCGCTATTTATGCCCAAACTACTGATGGGCAGCAACAGGGTCACTGGGGCGGCGGCCACGGCCGGATGAATCCGGACGCGCAGCTGCAGCACCTTACCCGCGCGCTCGACCTGAGCGCGGACCAGCAGAGCCAAATCAAGCCGATCCTCGAAGACCGTCAGCAAAAAGTGCAGGCGCTCTTTCAGGACCAGTCGCTCTCGCGCGAAGACCGGCACAGCAAAGTGCAGGCCATCCGCAGCGACAGCACCGCCAAAATCGAAGCTGTGCTGAACGATCAGCAGAAGCAGAAATTCGAGGCGATGCAGCAGCGCATGCAGCAGCGCATGCAGGACCGGCAGCACGGCGGAAGCGAGGCCCCTGCGCCACCCGCGCAGCCCCAATAATTCAGGCCTCAGCATCGGGCCGCCCGCTTCACACCCGGGCGGCTCCTCATTTATCGACGCGTTCCGCGCGGCTGCTGCGGCCTCCTCTGTCCTCAGTTAATCTGAAATCAGCGGAGGATCGCATATGGCACGCACCGAATCGGCCATGCTTGAACTGGGCACGCAGGCGCCCCACTTCAGCCTGCCTGACGTTCGCGATGGCAAAAAGCACGCCACCGAATCGCTGATGGGATCGAAAGGTCTGCTGGTGATGTTCATCTGCGCGCACTGCCCCTTCGTCAAGCACGTTGAGAAGGAACTGGCGCGCCTCGGCGGGGACTACGAGAAATCCGGCATCGGCATCGTCGCCATCAGCAGCAACGACGCGGAGAATTATCCTGACGATGCTCCGCCGAGTCTCGCAAAGCAGGCGAAGAATCTCGCATTCACCTTTCCCTACCTGTATGACGAAACGCAGGAAGTCGCGCGTGCTTACGACGCTGCCTGCACGCCGGACTTCTTCCTCTTTGACAGCGCAGGCAGGCTCGTGTATCGGGGCCAGCTCGATGGCAGCCGTCCCGGCAACGGAGTTCCCGTCACCGGCAAAGATTTGCGCGCTGCGCTCGATGCGCTGATTGCAGGCGAGTCGATCAGCACGGATCAGTATCCGAGCATCGGCTGCAACATCAAGTGGAAGGAATAAGCTCGGGCTCTGCTCAGGGCTGCGCTTCCGCCCAGCCGAAAGCGCCTGCGAAGTGCTCGAACTCCGGCGGCTGCCCTGCCTCGAAATAGATCGAGAGGATGTCGAAGCGCGTCGCCACATCTCGCTTTCGCAGCTGGCGCAGGTAATGCCGCGCAAGCCGTCGCAGCGTGCGCCGCTTGTCGCGATCGACTGCCATCTCCGCCGCAGCTACCGCGCGCGTGGTGCGCGTCTTCACTTCAATAAAGCACAATTCGTCGCCATCCCAGGCGATCAGGTCCAGATCTCCCCGCGCCCGCGCTGATCTCCAGCTGCGCGCCACAATCGTGAATCCCCGCCGCCGCAGCCAGAAGAACGCAGCGCGTTCTCCGCGCGCGCCAGTCGTCAGGTGCGCTGCCTGCTTCGGCTGCCTGTGTTCCGCCGCCCGATACAGCGCGTTGACTGCCGACTCCAGCAGCTTGATCCGGACTTGCAGCAACATTGTTGCTAGTTTGGGACCGCCCAGACCTGAAGAGCAAGGCACGAAAGTTACTGGCCTAACACCAACTAGTCACGCACCACCCAGGTACGAAAGCCTCTACTTCACTCGCAGCAGCTGGGTGCGGCTCAGTGCAGTCTCCAGCACCTCGAGCAATGCCTCGGGACCATCCTCGCCGCTCAGCGTGAAGTCAGGGTTGATCTTCAAATCCTGCCAATTGCCCCTGGTAACTCCAATGACGGGAGACTTCGGGTTTCGCTTCCGGAACAGCTCCGCCATCTCCATCATGTCGTCGCCGGACAAGGAATACGAGATGACGAGTGCTTCGAATTCAGATTCGAGCAGCCTCAGCGCCTCCTGCCGCGAGTCCGCGCGGGCAACGGCGAAACCGGCGCTCTGCAGCGCGTAATCCCGCAGCAGAGACAACTCACGATCTGCGCTCAGCAGCAGGATCGATTTTCCCCTGCCGTTCTGGGCTTTGTCCGCAGCGGCCTGACGGGCGTCGAGAAATGAGCGGATCGACTCCTCCAGGAAAGCCTGGATCGTCTCGCCGATCTGCATGATGTCCGTGATCAGAAAGCTGACCTCCACCGCAAGCAGGTTTTCCTGAACAATGAGGCTGATCACCTCGTGCAGAAGCCGCGCCTCACGGATCATGGAGGGGATCGAGGAGCCTTGCTGAAACCGGGCGCTGCCATGGCGCTGCGCCGCATTTACCGCTTTGGCGGAGAGCTTCTGTCCCGTCTCGCCAATCACGATTTCGTCGATGAGCAGCGGCAACTGGTCCGTCAATTCCTGCTCGGTCAGGGCCGTGGAATCAACCTGCCGATCGCCCTTGACCGCTGCCAGCCAGCGGCTGAATATCTCGCGCCTGTGCTCCTGGAGGACGTCCGGCAGTCGCCTGATTTGGATGTGGTGCGGCTCTGTGCGGGGGCTGTTCAGTCTGGCCTGGATTTTCTCGACCAGGTCCTGAACCTTTGCAGGCTTGACGAAGTAATCGTCCACCTGCTGGCGAATCGCCTCGAGCGCCGTTTCGAATGCGGGGTACCCGGTCAGGATGAACGTTGCGGCTTGCGGCTGGGTTCGCCGCATCGCGCTCACCACGGTGAAGCCATCCCCGGCTTCTCCAATATTCAGGTCGGAGATCAGGACGTCGAAGCTCTGCCTTGCGATCCAGTTCAGCGCTTCCGAAACAGTAGACGCTACTGTGACTTCAAAGCCCTGCTGCCTGAGGATTGCCGCCAGGGTGGTGCGAATGCCTGGCTCGTCGTCAACGAACAATAACCGCGGGGGACCTGGCATGACCCACCTCCACCGTTTCCTGCCATTTGTTGATTTCCAGCCGTGGACGAAGATCGTGCGTTTGCGCTGCTCGGCTCAGGAGGGTGACCTTCTCCACGACCGAGCCTCTGCAGTGATCCGTTCGACACCACCTCCAGCCAAAGGGTTGCCGTCATGCTCGGCCAGGTGAGGCTCTGAATAGCAAAAGGCGAGCCGAAGCCCGCCTTTGCATGGTCTGACACTTCTCTGAATGTCTTTGCGTCTTACAGAGGCTGTACGTCTGCTGCCTGCCAGCCCTTAGGCCCCTTGACGACGTTAAACTGCACGGCCTGACCTTCCTGCAGACTCTTGAAGCCGGTGGCGGTGATCGCAGAGTAGTGCACGAAGACATCTTCGCCGTTCTGGCGCGAGATGAAGCCGTAGCCCTTCGCGTCGTTAAACCATTTCACAGTACCTTGTTCCATTTGTTGCATTTTCCTGACTGATTGAATTGCGCTGGAGTGAATCGGAGCGAAACTGGCAGACCTGCATTTCCTGCTTGGTTGGGCGAGGCGAAAGACTGCTCTTGCCCGGTTCGTATCTAACGCACGGTTAGTGTAGCAGAATCCGAGTTTTACAACTCCTCCTCCGGGCGCAACGGCACCCCCTCAGCCGATTGTTGCCGCAGCCGCCGATATCTTTGGATTCGGCCCGTACTGGTTATCGCTCGGATCGCTGTCAAGACATTCAAAGATCAGAATGACTAACCCGCCGAGCGGTATCAGGCATAAAAGAAGCCACCAGCCGCTTTTATTGGTGTCATGGAGCCTCCGCACACTGACGGCCAGGCCCGGAACCAGCGCCGCCAGGCCATATACGCCGCACAGCAGGTAAGCCATGAAAGCCAAACCCGTGCTCCCGTTGAGGAGCACCACTGTCGCCGCCCCATACAGGACAGCAAAGGCAATCATGTTAATCAGCGCGAACATCCAGTACTCCTTGCGCCGCGAACGCCCGGTGAACTCGGCGTATCTCCGCCAGACCATCACATACCAATCCATTGCACCCTCCCCTTTTGCTCCCTCGCTCCCCGCTCTCAAGCGAATTGCATTTGTTGACCGCGTTGCGGAAAATTGGCGCGAAGCTTACACGATCTGAGCTGTGAAACGCAGCCGAACTTTGGTATGCAATTTCCGATTACCGAACCTGCGCAGAAGGCATACATCACAGGCCGTTTATTCTGGACCCGGCCGCCTCTGTCATGAACGACCCTCTTCTCGATCTGCTCGCGCCTGCGCTTGAACGGCTCCGGAGCGAATTCGCCTCGCTGCCCGATCCCGCCCTGCAGCCGGCCGCGCTGGATCGTGCCGCGGTTGTGCTCGAGGAAGCCGCCCAGCGCCTCGGCGACAATTACCCCTACTTCCATCCGCTGTATGCCGGGCAAATGCTCAAGCCGCCGCACCCCGTCGCGCGCGCTGCGTATTCGCTGGCCATGATGCTGAATCCAAATAACCACGCCCTCGATGGGGGCCGGGCCAGTTCGCGGATGGAAGTGGAGGCAGTGCGTGAGATTGCCGCCATGTTTGGCTGGTCCGAGTTCCTCGGCCACCTGACCAGCGGCGGCACCTTCGCCAACCTCGAGGCGCTTTGGGTCGCCGGGCTGATGGCCCCCGGCAAAAAAGTCATTGCCTCCGATCAGGCGCACTACACGCATCGGCGGATCAGCGCTGTTCTGAAGCTGCCCTACGGCAGCGTTGCCACCGATCGTCGCGGCCGCATGGACCTGTCCGCGCTCGAAACAATGCTCTCCGGCGGCGAAGTCGGAACCGTCGTGGCAACGCTGGGCACAACCGCGGTTGGAGCCGTTGATCCTCTCGACGGCATCCTGGAGCTGAAAAAAAAGTACGGCTTCCGCTTGCACGTGGATGCAGCCTATGGGGGCTATTTCCGGCTCGTTTCCACGCTCGACCCGGACGCGGAGCGGGCCTTCGGCTGCATCGGCGAAGCCGACTCGATCGTCGTCGACCCGCACAAGCATGGCCTGCAGCCCTACGGCTGCGGCTGCGTGCTCTTCCGCGACCCCGGCATGGGCCGCTGGTACAAGCACGATTCGCCCTACACCTACTTCACCTCGAGCGAACTGCACCTCGGCGAGATCAGCCTGGAATGCTCGCGCGCCGGCGCATCGGCGGTGGCCCTGTGGGCTACCCAGCGGCTGCTGCCGCTGATCCGTGGCGGCGACTTTGCCCGCGGGCTGGAGCAAGGCCGCAAAGCCGCGCTTCGTCTGCACGCGATGGTTGCCGCGGATCCTGCCTTCGTCGCGGGGCCAAAACCCGAACTCGATATCGTCGTGTGGGCTCTCCGGGCTGCTACCCCCGCCGAATCCTCCCGAAAAGCGCACCAAATCTTCGATTTGGCAGCCCAAAGCGATTTACATCTTGCGCTTGCGCGACTTCCCGGAGATTATTTTCAGAATGCAGGCTGGCGACCCGGCGATAACGACTACACCGTTACCAGTCTCCGCTCCGTCCTCATGAAGCCGGAGCATTTGAGCTGGATTGAGGAAATTTGGAGCCGACTCAAGCGGGCCGCCGGGCAAACAACATAAGATCGGTATTCGGGTCCCCACGTTCGAAAACCTGAAATCGTCTGTGGCAGGAACAAGCTCTGGTTTCGAGGTTAAAAATGCAACCGGATACATGCGCGACGGCCGCATCCATGCAAACTGAGAACGGCATGCTCAACGTTAGCCTCGTCCGCGAAGTTCACCACAAGCAATTCGGCGGAGCGGATGCTCCCGTGTTCCTGGCGCCCGGACGTGTCAACCTGATTGGCGAGCACACCGACTATGCGGGTGGCTTCGTCCTCCCGGCAGCCATTGATTTCGGCACGTTGGCGACCATCTCGCCGCGCAGAGACGGTCGCCTGGAGATCTGGTCGCAGAACTTCCGCGAGGGGATCACCTTTCCCATCAATGACTTGCCACAGTCCCCCCAAAAACACTGGTCCGATTATCCCCTCGGCGTCATTTGGGCTCTGCAGGAATCCGGCGTAGAGGTCCCGCCATTCAGCATGGCGCTCTGGGGCAATGTTCCCGTAGCTGCCGGCCTCAGCAGTTCGGCCTCCCTCGAGGTTGTTACAGCCCTTGCCGCCCTCAGTCTGGCTGGCCGGGAGATGCCCCGGAAGCAGATCGCGCAACTCTGCCAGCGGGCCGAGAACGTCTACGTCGGCAGCTCCTGCGGCATCATGGACCAGTTCATCGCCGCCAACGGCGCCGCCGATCATGCTCTGCTGCTCGACTGCCGGTCGCTGGAGTTCCGCCTGGCGCCCATTCCGCACGAAATCAGCCTGGTCATCGCCAACACCATGGTGAAGCACTCCGTCGTCGGCGGCGAATACGGCAACCGCCGCGCGGAAGTCGAAGAAGGGACGGCAATTCTGGCTCGGCACCGGCCGGAGATCCGGCTGCTGCGCGACGCCTCCCCCGAGGACCTTCAGTGCTGGGGCGGCGAAATGCCGGAGAAAGTCATGCGCCGCTGCCGGCACATCATTACCGAAAATTTGCGCACCGTGGCCGCAGCCGACGCGCTTGAGGCAGGGGATCTGAAGAAACTCGGCACGTTGATGGCCGAGGCGCATGCCAGCTACCGCGATGATTTTGAGGCCAGTTGCCCGGAGGCCGATGCCATGGTCGATGCTGCTCAGGGGCTTCCCGGACTGGTCGGGGCGCGTCTTACAGGCGGAGGGTTCGGCGGTTGCACAATCAATCTCGTGGAAAGCAAACACGCGCAGGAATTTTCCGCGCAGCTTCATGACAAATACAAGGCAGCCACGGGCATCGATGCCGACATCTACCGCTCTCATGCATCGGCTGCGGCTCACCGAATCTGACCTGAACTCACAACAATGCAGCAACGCTCGCACTCCGTTTGGCTAATGGGCTCTTATGCAAATAAACCGGTTTTCCTCAGGATTCCACGTATGGGGCATATCGGCGCAATAGTCCTGGTGCAAGAATCGCAAGGTTTAGCCTGGGCCAGGCGGCTGCAAACTCGATTTGCCGTTATTCTGAAATGCGACGTCTGACAGGCTGAGGACCACGTTTGGAAATGCGTTTTATTAATCGTTCGCAGTACTTCTCCCGGGAACAACAGATCGCAGGCGACATCGTCGCCTACTTCTCGATGGAAATTGCGGTCATCCCGGAAATCCCTACCTATAGTGGCGGTCTCGGAGTTTTGGCCGGCGACACTCTGCGTGCCGCTGCCGACATGGGCCTGCCTGTGGCTGCTGTCACGCTGGCCCACCGCAAGGGCTATTTCCGCCAGCATCTGGACGCAAACGGAGCACAGACTGAGGAGCCCCAGCCCTGGAGCCCCGAAAAAATGCTCGATGGCGAGGAGCCGGTCATCACCGTCACCATCGAGGGACGTCCGGTTGCCGTGCGCGCCTGGCGCTATGACCTCGTGGGTGTCTCGGGCCACCACGTCCCCATCTATTTCCTCGATTCAGACCTGGAGCAGAACGACCCCGCAGATCGCTCCCTGACCGACTCCCTCTATGGAGGCGACACCAACTACCGGCTGCGTCAGGAGGTGATTCTCGGCATCGGCGGCGCTCGGATGCTGCGGGCGCTCGAATACGAGCCCTCCGTTTACCACATGAACGAAGGACACGCCGCGCTCCTCACGGTTCCGGTACTCGAGCAGGAGTTGCACGGAGCCGGTCTGCAGACAGCGACGGAGCGCGATCTGGATGCCGTGCGGCGCCGCTGCGTCTTCACGACGCACACGCCCGTTCCGGCGGGGCATGACCGTTTTTCCGGCGAGCAGGCATATCGAATCCTGGGCCCGGAGCGCGCCGGCTTGCTGGAGCGCTTTGGCTGTTTCCACGACGGCCTTCTCAACATGACCTACATTGCGCTGCGCTTTTCCCGTTTCGTGAACGGCGTGGCCATGCAGCACGGCAAAGTTTCCCGGCAGATGTTCCCCGAATACACGATCGACGCGATCACTAACGGCGTGCATGCCGGAACGTGGACCTCTCCGGCAACCCAGGCGGTTTTCGATCGCCACCTTCCCCGCTGGCGGCAGGACAACGTAACCCTGCGGTACGCCATTGACATCCCCGAACAGGAGATTGTCGCGGCCCATACCGCATCCAAGACGGCCCTGATCGCGCAGGTGAAGTCTTCCACCGGAATGGAACTCCGCCCCGAAATCTTCACTGTGGGATTCGCCCGCCGCGCCGCTACCTACAAGCGTGCCGACCTGCTCTTCACCGATCCGCAGCGGCTGGTCAAAATGGCGGAGAAGTTTGGCGGTCTGCAAATTCTCTACGCAGGCAAAGCACACCCTGCCGATGAGCCCGGCAAAGCAAAGATTCGCCGCGTCATCGAGATCGGCAAGCAGCTCAGCGGCGGACCTCTGCAGGTTGTCTATCTCGAGAACTACGAGTGGGAACTCGGCGCGCTGCTGACCGGCGGTGTCGATCTGTGGCTGAATACGCCGCGGCGCCCCTACGAGGCCTCGGGCACCAGCGGTATGAAAGCGGCCCTGAATGGCGTCCCCAGCCTCAGTATTCTCGACGGCTGGTGGATTGAAGGCTGGATCGAAGGCGTCACCGGCTGGGCAATCGACGATCACGATGACGAGCCCGGCGAGGCGCGCTCCCTCTACGAGCACCTGGAGCACACCATCCTGCCGCTCTTCTATAAGGACCAGGGACAGTGGCGGCGGATCATGCGCTCCACCATCGCCCTGAATGGCTCCTTCTTTAACACGCAGCGCATGCTGGAGCAATACGTGATCAACGCCTACTTCCCGGAAAAGCGCGTCGAGAAGTCAGGCGCGCCCGCCGAACAGGAAGCCGAGAAGACGGTTGCGCAGTAACGCGCAATACCCCAGTTCCCGCCTCTGAAGCTGCGGTACTCACGGGTGCCGGATTCGGTACCCGTGCTCCGAACGCGCGCAGCCGAATGTTATACTTCCCTCTAAATCAGCGCTCTCTGATTCCTTTGCGGTGAACTGCAAGACCGGCCGCTCTCTTCCGGATCCCTTCGGGCGATTCGTGTGCTGAATTATGGGAGAAGTTTCCGTCAGTCCGGTCCCGCTGCAGCAGTCGACGCCCTCCGCATCGACAAGGCCGCTTTGCGTTGACCTGGACGGCACCCTCGTCAAGGGCGACACCCTGCTGGATTCCCTTCTCGTCCTGGCTCGCACCCAGCCACTCGCGTTGCTGCGCCTGCCCGGCTGGATGCTCAGCGGAAAGGCGACCGTCAAAGCCGAAGTGGGAAAGCGCGTCGCACTCGACGTCCGGCACCTGCCCTACAACCGCAAGCTGATTGAGTACCTGGAATCCGAGAGAGGCGAGGGCCGCAAGATTTATCTGACGACCGGAGCCGATCAGGTTCTGGCGCAGCGGATTGCGGACCACCTCGGGCTGTTTGAGGGGGTCCTGGCCAGCGACGGCCAGACGAACCTCACCGCGAGCAACAAGCTGGACGGCCTTCGCAATGCCTTCGGTGATGAGGGCTACGACTACATCGGCAATGCCCGGCCGGATCTGCCGCTGCTGGTCCACGCCTCCAGCGCGATGATTGCCAACCCCGTACCCGGGCTGAGGTCCCGGCTACGCTCGCTGGGCATTCCCGTGGCGCGCGAATTCGAAGAGCGAAAAGCGTGGCCGAAGGCGCTCCTCAAGGCTCTGCGTCCGCACCAGTGGGCCAAGAACATCCTCATTTTTGTGCCTGTGCTGCTGGCTCACACGCTGCAATGGCCCTTGCTGCTCGCCGCGCTCCTGGCGTTTGTCAGCTTCAGCCTGTGCGCGTCGGGCACGTATGTCATCAACGATCTGCTGGACATCGAGACAGATCGCCGCCATCCGCGAAAAAGCCTCCGGCCCTTCGCTTCGGGCGATCTCTCCGTAAAGACCGGCATTCTGCTCAGCGCAGGTCTGCTCGGCGCGGCATGGGCATTGGCTGGGTTCTTTCTCTACCAGGGATTTCTCTTCTGGTTGCTCGTGTATCTCGTCACCACGCTGTCGTATTCGCTGTATTTCAAGCGCAAGGTGCTGGTGGATGTGATTCTTCTCTCGGGACTCTACACGCTGCGGCTGCTCGCGGGTGCTGCAGCCGCCGGGGTCACAATCTCACCATGGCTCGGCGCGTTATCGCTCTTCCTGTTCCTCAGCCTTGCGATCGTGAAGCGGTTCAGCGAACTGCAGAATACGCGCGCACGCGGACATGTTTTGGCGAACGGACGCGGCTATCAGCTGGGCGACATTGAGCAGATGCGCAGCTTTGGCAGCGCCTGCGCCATTGCCTCGGTGGTCGTCTTCGCTTTCTATATTTACGGCAATGACGTAACGCGGCTGTATCACCATCCTTCGCGGCTCTGGCTTATGGTTCCGCTGATGGCCTGGTGGATCATGCGGGTCTGGCTGCTGGCCTCGCGTGGCGAACTGGACGAGGACCCGGTTATTTTTGCCGTCACCGATCGCACGAGCCTGCTGATCGGAGCGGCGGTTGCAGCCATCGCTGTCTGGGCGGCGCTCTGACGTGCCAGCCGCGACCGGAACATGGGAATGAGTAAAGCAAAAGGCCGCCCGCGATTCGAATCCTGGGGGCGCTATCCGGTTCTGCAGGCCGAGGTGGTGCCGCTGCACTGGACCACCGATTTCCCGCTGAAGCGGCCGCCGAACGGGAAACAATTGCCGGTCGGGCTTGGCCGCAGCTACGGTGACGTGTGCCTGCTCGAGGATGGAACTCTGCTCGATACCACGGGCATGGACCGCCTGCTCGGCTTCGACGGGGCCACCGGCGTTCTCCGCTGCGAAGCAGGTGTTTCCCTCCAGCAGATCCTCGACTTTGCAGTCCCCCGCGGCTTCTTCCTGCCCGTCACGCCGGGTACGAAGTTCGTCACGGTCGGCGGCGCCATCGCCAACGACATCCACGGCAAGAACCATCACGTCGCCGGCTCCTTCGGCCGCCACGTGCTCCGCTTCGAACTCGTCCGCTCCGACGGAGCGCGCTTCGTCTGCAGCCCGATTGAGAACCCCGACTGGTTCGCCGCCACCATTGGGGGCATGGGGCTCACCGGCCTGATTAGCTGGGCCGAAATCCGCCTGCGTCGCATCGTCTCGCGCAAGATTGACTACCGCGGCGACAAGTTCCACGGTATCGACGAGTTCTTCACGCTTTCGCAGGAGGCGCACAGCGAGTACACCGTCGCCTGGATTGACTGCATCTCGACAGGCCGCAACTTCGCCCGCGGCATTTTCATGCGCGGCGATCATTCGCACGCGCCCGGTCCGCTTCATCGAAGCAGGGAACCGAAGCTGGCATTCCCCTTCAACCTGCCTGCCGTCGCACTGAATCGCCTGTCCATGGCCGCCTTCAACACCCTCTATTTTCATAAACAGCTCGGGAACTCCAGGGTTGGGCCAGTCGACTATGAACCGTTCTTCTACCCGCTCGATTCTGTGCTGCACTGGAACCGGATGTACGGCCGCCAGGGGCTGCTGCAGTTCCAAAACGTGCTTCCCCACGCAACCGGCCGGGAAGGCATGCTGCGCATCCTGAAGGAAATTACGAAATCCGGTTTGGCCTCGTTTCTCGCGGTGATCAAGTTTTTCGGCGATGTGCCGTCCGTGGGCATGATGTCCTTCCCGGCGCCCGGCGTGATGCTCGCGCTCGATTTTCCGATTCGCAAGCATGTCAGTTTCGATCTGGTGGACCGCCTCGCGCAAATCACTCTGGACCATGGCGGCCGCATGTATTCCGCGAAGGACGCGCGCATGACGGCCGAGCAGTACCAGGCCTTTTATCCGCAGTGGAGCGACTTCGCGCGATACGTCGATCCCGGCTTCGATTCCGCCTTCTGGCAGCGCGTCACCGGACGGAGGCCTATCGATGGCTAGAGAGAAGCCGTTGCCGAGCCGCGTCCTCGCCCTGGGCGCAACGTCCGCGATCGCCGAGGCGACGCTGCGCCTCCTTGCCGAGCGTGGAGCGAGCTTTTTTCTCGTGGCGCGCAATGCCGCGAAACTCGCCGCCGTACGCGACGATCTGGTGACCCGCGGCGCCCAGGGCGCAGCGGTTTGCGTCCTGGACCTGGACAAAACCGACGCACATCCGGCCATGCTGCAGCAGGCGATCACCACCCTCGGCGGCATTGACCTGGCCCTGCTCGCCCATGGGGTCCTGGGAAATCAGGCTGAAGCGCAGCGGGATTTCCAGGCGGCCCACCACGTACTGCATACCAATTTCGTATCGGCGGTTTCGCTCGTGAACCTGCTCGCCAATTACTTCGAGGGTGAACGCAGAGGCGTGCTCGCCGTGATCTCCTCGGTCGCCGGCGACCGCGGGCGCAAGAGCAACTACATTTACGGCGCCTCGAAGGCCGGGCTGGATGTGGTCCTTCAGGGAGTGCGGCACCGCCTGCACGGAACCGGCGTCCAGGTGCTCACTATTAAGCCGGGATTCGTCGCTACGCCGATGACCGCGCACCTGCCGCCCGGCCCGTTGTTTGCTCCGGCCGCCAGGGTGGCCAGGGACATCATCAGCGCCATTCAGCACCGCAAGTCAGTACTCTATACACCGGGATTTTGGGCGCCGATCATGTTTGCCGTGCGCAACCTGCCAACGCGGCTGTTTCACAAGACCAACATGTGAAGCGCCCCGGGACCCGACGTCCAATCGAGCAGCAGCTTCAAACCATCTCCCGGAAGGGCACAAAAACGCCGCAAAGGCGTCTTTTGGGGACATTGAACCGTCTCCAAAGTCATAGGCTGTTTCCGGCTTTCTTCCCCCCACAGCTCAAACAGGAAGATACTGGAATCAGCACTTTTCAGATTTTTCTTTTGTTGCCCAATTGAACAAAATGATCAGAACCATCGGGCTCCTGGATGGAGGAGCGTGCGCCGCAGGAGAAGCTGAAACGATATGTGGATAGTCCGTCTGGCGCTGCGACGGCCGTATACGTTCGCCGTCCTGGCGCTGCTGCTGATGGTGCTGGGACCGCTGGCCATTCTGAACATGCCGGTGGATATCTTCCCCAATATCGACATCCCGGTCGTGTCGATGATCTGGAAGTACCAGGGATTTTCCGCCGAGCAGATGGCGGACCGTATCGTCACCCTCAGCGAACGATCGCTGACGACCACAGTGAACGACATCGAGCACATCGAGTCCAGTTCGCTGCCCGGCGTCGGCATTGTCAAGATCTACTTTCAGCCAGGCGTGAACGTCGGCAACGCCGTCGCCCAGGTCACCGCCATTGCCCAGACACAGCTTCATTCGATGCCGCAGGGCACGCAACCGCCGCTGGTGATCCAGTACAACGCCTCCAGCGTTCCCATCATTCAGCTCGGCATCTCCGGTCAGGGACTCTCGGAAATGCAGCTGAACGACTACGCCCTGAACTTCATCCGCACCCAGCTCGTCACCGTCCCGGGTGCGGGTCTTCCTTACCCCTACGGCGGCAAGGAGCGTCAGGTGCAGGTGGATCTCAATCTGCCCGCGCTGCAGGCCAGAGGCCTGTCTCCCGCCGATGTGGTGAACACCATCGGCGCGCAAAACCTAATCCTGCCGGCCGGCACCATGAAGATCGGCGCCTTCGAATACACCCTGAACACGAACAGCGCGCCCGAGACCATACAGGAGCTGAACGATCTGCCCATTCGCCAGGTAAATGGCGCGATGGTGTCCATCCACGACGTGGCGCACGTCCGCAACGGGTTCCCGCCGCAGACCAACATCGTGCGCGTGGACAGCCAGCGCGCCGCCCTGCTCTCCGTGATTAAAACTGGCAACACCTCCACGCTGAGCATTGTGAAGGGCATTCTGGCGAAGGCCGAATCCATCAAATCGCAATTGCCGCCGCAGCTCCGCCTCACGCCGCTGGGCGATCAGTCCATCTTCGTCCGCGCTTCCATCGACGGCGTCGTTCATGAAGGCATCATCGCCGCCTCCCTTACTGCCGTGATGATCCTCATCTTCCTCGGCAGCTGGCGCAGCACCATCATCATTGCCGTCTCCATCCCGCTGTCGATCCTCACATCGCTTCTGGTTCTGAGCGCGCTCGGCGAGACCATCAACATCATGACCCTCGGCGGCCTTGCTCTGGCCGTCGGCATCCTGGTCGACGACGCTACCGTGGCCATCGAGAACATCAGCCGCAACCTCGAGCACGGCAAGGCGCTGGAGCAGGCGATCCTCGACGGCTCCGCGCAGATTGCCGTGCCGGCGTTCGTCGCCACCATCGCCATTTGCATCGTGTTCGTGCCGATGTTCTTCCTCAGTGGCGTTGCGAAGTACCTCTTCGTGCCGTTGGCTGAAGCCGTCGTCTTCGCCATGCTGGCTTCGTACCTGCTCTCGCGAACCCTGGTCCCAACGATGGCGAAATACATGCTGCGCGAGCATGACGCCTCCGAAGCCGAGCAGCCGCGGCATACCCGCAACCCCTTCGTCGTGTTTCAGCAGGGATTCGAGTATCGCTTCGAGCGCATCCGCAGGGGCTATCGGCGGATGCTGGATCTCTGCATCAGCCATGCCGGCGTTTTCATGCTGATTTTCTTCCTCTTTACCGTCGGATCTGCGGCCTTCCTGTATCCGTTCCTCGGCCAGGATTTCTTCCCCAGCGTGGACGCCGGCCAGTTTAAGCTGCACGTCCGCGCGCGTACCGGCACGCGCATCGAAGACATGGCCGACCTCTGCGACCGCATCGATAACAGCATTCGCGAAACCATCCCGCAGAAGGAAATGGGCACGATCATCGACAACATTGGCCTGCCCTACTCCGGAATCAATCTCTCGTACTCCAACTCCGCACCGGCCGGGCCTGCGGACGCCGACATCCAGGTGTCGCTAGCGCCGAAGCATCGCCCGACCGACGAGTACATTGCGAAGCTACGGGAGGAGTTGCCGCGCCGCTTCCCCGGGACCGAGTTCTACACGCTTCCCGTGGATATGGTCACGCAGATCCTGAACTTCGGGCTGCCGGCGCCCATCGACGTCCAGATCGTCGGCCCGAACCAGGCGGGCAACCGCGCGTTTGCTGAAAAGCTGCTTAGCGACCTGAAACATGTCCCCGGTACTGCAGACATGCGCATCCAGCAGCCCTTCAACGATCCCACGCTGACGATCGATATCAACCGCAGCATGGCGCAGAGCGCCGGATTCCAGCAGCGCGATGTCATGCAGAGCCTGCTGGTCGCCACCAGCGGCAGCTTCCAGACCTCGCCAACGTACTACCTCGACCCGCGCAACGGCGTGGAATACAACATCGCCGCGCAGGCGCCGCAGTACAGCCTCGACAATCTGCAGGACCTGCGGAACATCCCGCTCACTGCTGGCACCGGCACTGCGGTGAACCCTGCCTCCATGGGCGCCGCCATGCCGCCTCACTCAGGACCGATGGGCGGCCGGCCGGTGCAGATCCTCGGCAACCTCATCGCCATCCACCCGGGCGCAGAGCAGGCCACTGTCAATCACTACAACATCACGCCGGTGATCGATATCTACGGCAACATCGCCGGCTCCGATCTCGCCAGTGTGAGCAGCCAGATCGACAAGCGCATCGCCAAGTGGAAGAGCCAGCTGCCACGCGGATCGCGCATCGTCGTCCGCGGACAAGTGCAGACCATGCGCTCCTCCTTCGCAGGTCTGCTGGGCGGCCTGATCTTCTCAATCCTGCTGGTGTACCTCCTCATTGTCGTCAACTTCCAGTCCTGGATCGATCCGTTCATCATCATCACGGCATTGCCTGCCGCCGTATCCGGCATCGTCTGGATTCTGTTCCTGACAGGGACGCGGCTGAGTGTGCCCGCATTGACCGGCGCGATCATGTGCATGGGCGTTGCCACCTCAAACTCCATCCTCGTCGTCAGCTTCGCGCGCGAACAACTGGAGGAGACCGTCGGCGATGCTCCGCTTTCCGCGCTGAACGCCGGGTACGTCCGCTTCCGGCCCGTCTTGATGACCGCGCTCGCCATGATCATCGGGATGGTGCCCATGTCACTCGGCCTCGGCTCCGGCGGCGAGCAGAACGCTCCGCTTGGGCGCGCAGTGATCGGCGGATTGCTGTTCGCGACGGTCTCGACCTTGTTTTTTGTGCCAACCGTCTTCAGCGTGCTGCATGGCCGACTGGAGCGGAGGCGGCGCGAGCGTGAAGCCCGCCGCCACAGCCACCGGGCACTGCCCGTGGCCGGAGATTAACTCATGACCGATCTGCGTACCTCTCCTCATCAGCAACCACCCGGCGAGGCGCCCCCCATCTCGGGAACAAAGGCACTGTTGAGCGTCGGACTCCTTGTTCTCGTTGCCGCCGTGCTCGTTGCCGTGCTGCTCTTCCCGCGGCTGCGCGCCAAAGGTGCGCTGCAGCGCAGGACTGACGAGCTGGCCGTACCGGCAGTTACCGTGGAAAAACCTCAGCCTGGCGCCACCTCCGAGGAGATCGTATTGCCGGGCAATATGTTTGCCTGGGTCGATTCACCCATTTACGCCCGTACCGACGGCTATCTCGAGAAGTGGTACTTCGATATTGGCGCGCACGTGAAGAGGGGTCAGTTGCTGGCAACCATCGCCAGCCCTGAAGTCGATCAGCAACTCGCGCAGGCGAAAGCCGAACTGGCGACGGCGCTGGCTAACTCAAAATACGCGAACCAGCAGGCGCAGCGTTATACCGACCTTCTGGCCAGCAATGCTGTTGCGAAACAGGATGCCGAAAACTTCGTTACCCAGGCCGCGTCCAGCGAAACGCAGGTCAAGTCCGCTCAGGCGAATGTCGATCGGCTCCAGCAGATGACCGGATTCGAAAAGGTCTACGCTCCGTTCGACGGCATCGTTACCGCGCGTGACGTGGACATCGGCACGCTCATATCAGCCGGGGCCGGGACAGGCGGCCGCGAGATGTTTCACATGGCCGACGAGCGCGTGATGCGCGTTTACGTGAATGTTCCTCAGGTGGATGCCCCCAATGCCACGCCGGGCACGCCCGCCGACCTCACACTGAGCGAGTATCCCGGCCGTCGCTTCACTGGCAAAGTCGTACGCACCTCACACGCCATCGATCCCAGTTCGCGCACGCTGCTGGTCGAGGTAGACGTGCCCAATCCGCAGGGGGTTCTCGTTCCCGGCGCGTATACCCAGGTTCACTTCCGCGTGAATGTCCCGAAGCAGACGCTGATCATTCCCGTCTCCACGCTCATGTTCCGGCAGGAAGGGCTGCGCGTCGCGACCGTAGTCAATGGGAACAAGGCGAAGCTGGTGCCCATCACCATCGGCCAGGATGACGGACGTGTCGTGCAGGTGGTCGAAGGACTGCAGCCGGACGACCTGGTCGTGCAGAATCCGCCTGACTCGCTCGTCGATGGCGAGACGGTGCGGGTGGTGAGACCGGACCAAATCGGCCTTCCCGGCGCTGCCCAGCCGGAAGAGCATGCGCCCGCGCAGGGCTCCCCCGAGGGGGGCAGTGCATGACTCGGGTCTCCCTCGAATGCATGGCCGCATCGGTCCTTGCTCTCGTGGCGGCTGGATGCACCGTCGGCCCTAATTACCACCGGCCCTCCGTTCCACAAGCTCCCGCCTGGAAGGAGAATGCCGCGCCTCCGCCCAATCCGCCGAACGGTACATGGAAACAGGCCGAGCCCAGCGACCAGGTGCTCCGCGGACAGTGGTGGACGATGTACAACGACCCGCAGCTGAACGCGCTGGAAGATAAGATCGCCGTTTCCAACCAGACGCTGAAAGCTGCGACCGAGCAGTATCTGGAGGCGCGGGAGCAGGTGCAGGTGGCGCGATCCGAGTACTATCCAACTCTGGTTGCGGGCCCTTCGATCTCTCGCAATCGCTCGTCGTACAACCAGTCGACTTCGGTGCGGGGCGTTTCGCACTATCAATACAACACGTTCAACCTGGGCGGCCAGGCGCAGTGGCAGCCCGACTTCTGGGGACAGGTGCGCCGCACCGTCGAGCAGTCGCGCGCTGCCGCACAGGCTTCCGCAGCGCAGCTGGCAAACGTGGAGCTGAGCGTGCGCGCCGAGCTGGCCATCGACTACTTCCAGATGCGCGGGCTCGACACGCAGAAGCAACTGCTCGACAACACCGTCGCCTCGGATCAGGAATATTTGAAACTCTCGCAGATACGCTTTAGCGGCGGCGTAGCCAGCGAATCGGACGTCGCGCTGGCGCAAACCCAGATGGAGCAGACTCGCGCGCAGGACGTCGATGTCGATGTGGCGCGCGCACAGTACGAGCACGCGATCGCCACCCTGACCGGTGTGCCTGCATCGACCTTCAGCCTGCCGCCAATGCCGCTGACCAATGTGCCGCCGCCCATTCCGGTGGGCCTGCCGTCGCAGTTGCTGGAGCGGCGGCCGGACATCGCGGCGGCGGAACGCCAGGTGGATGCAGCCAACGCGCAGATTGGCATCGCGCTGGCGGCGTATTACCCCAACATCTCGCTCACCGGCACCGGCGGCTTCCTCAGCGGCTCGGCCGGGACCTGGATTCAAGGCCCCAGCGAGTTTTGGTCGCTGGGTGCGTCCGCTGTCGAGTTGCTGTTCGATGCCGGCCGTCGTCACGCCATCACGCAGCAGACGCGCGATGCGTATGAGCTGCAGGTGGCGAATTACCGGCAGAGCGTGCTCAACGCATTCCAGGAGGTCGAGGACAATCTCTCGACCCTGCGCATCCTCGATCAGGAGGCGTCAATCCAGGCCGGAGCGGTTGCCTCGGCGCAGCACAGCCTGGATCTCAGCACGCGCCGTTACAAAGGCGGAGTCACGACGTATCTCGAAGTGATCACCGCGCAGACGGCCCTGCTCAGCAACCAGCGCACCCAGGCGGATATCAGCGCCCGGCAGTATGCGGCCAGCGCGCAGCTGATCCTCGCACTCGGCGGCGGATGGGATCGATCGCAGTTGCCGAAATTGTAGGGCGATCCGCTATTCGGCGACGCCGGCGGCGACTGCGGAGCAGTCCATGCGCAGGGTTCCGCTGTCGTTGAAGATGAGCCCGGTGAATCGCGCAACGCTGCCGACCGTGGGCGTGGCGAGGTTTGCGGCGTTCGCGTCCGCGTATATGACTACCTGGCCGGGGTTCGAGAGCAGACTAATCTGGCCCGGCAGGATCGCAAACTGCGGAAACAGGTCGTAGGACGCCAGCTGTACCGTGTAGACGGTGAAGCCGCCCTGGGTGGTGACAGAGCTAACGGTCCCGTTGATGGTCTGCGGGATCAGGGTCACGGTTGAGACCGGAAGATGCGCCGCTCCGCCGGGGATCGCGGTCGACGGCGAGGTCATGGACACCATCTGCCCGGGAACCATGTTGTTTGCGCTGAACGTCGCCGTGAACGGCGGAGTCGAAAGATTCGACATGCCGCCCCAGATACCGAAGCTCGCCTGGTCGAAGCTGAAATATTCCGGTCCGAGCATGGGCGTGACCAGGCCCTGCGTTTGCCGGCCGAGCGCCGCAACGAGCGGAGCGGAGTCAACCACCTGTATGACCGGTCCGCTAATCACTGCCCGACTGACAGTATTCGGATCGGTGACGGCCAGCCGGGTAGCCACCAGCGATCCGTCCGGCTGCAGCATTCCATCGAAGTCAACTGGCATCCCCAGCGTGAGGCCGTTCGCGTTGCCGATCCCCTGGAATACAGTTCTGTTGTCCGTCGTCACCTTCCAGGCGACCGCGTTCGCACTCACCGTGCTGCCAGACTCCGTTTCATTTCCGGTGCCATCGGCGGAACTGATGGTGATGCCCGAAGTGCCAATTGCGCTGACCATTCCTTCCAGCCCGGTGAACTTCCCGTTGGTCCAGTTCGTGGGCTGGCTGCTGACACTGAGCGCCGACAGAGTGAACGTGGGCGCGATCTGATACTGCGCCTGACCGTTGGTGATGTAACACTGGCTCGGGAAGCTGACCGACTGCGAGACCTGCAATTGCAACGACAAGGCCATGCTGCTGCCCTTAACGGTGACGCTTTTGGGCAGATTCACAGATACCTGTGCGGTGGGCGCGCTTCCGTTGGTGTAGATACTGCTGGCGATCGAGTTGGAGTGCGCGACCTCGCAGTCGAAGCTGGCCGCGCCGATACTCGCCGTCGCCGAAACGTAGACGTCCTGCGGCACGCTGACCGTCAGGAGCGGCTCACCAGCGCCGTTCAGGTGAATGAATTCCGCCTGCAGCGGCGACGCAATGAGCGTGACGGTTTTGCCGGAGGCACTGGTCAGACTAAGGCTGTTGAGAAAAAGCTGAAAGGAAGCCAGCTGATCGTTGGCCGCGCTCGAAGCTACGAGCGTCACCGAGGTGCTCTCGCCGGCGATCGGCTGAGTGCCGGGGGGGCTGACGAAGGCAGACGTGCCGGGCGTGCTGTTCGACCCGCAGCCCGCAATTCCAACTAGGCAGAAAAGCAAAACAGCGGTTCGCCGCATTCCGCGAGTTCCTTTCCGAACCGGAACCTGAAGTGTAAACAGCAACCAGGTGCGGGTCGATCCCGCAATAGGGCGTCTCTTTGGTTCCCCGCCGGTGTTCGCCAGAGGTGACTAATGTCTGCCAACTCGTGCTTTTGGTAATCAGAAGTGGCAGGTTACCCAGGCAGGCAGAACTCTCCAGCGGCGCTCAGCGGCTCCAGATCCGATCGCCACCAATCCTGATCGCCTACAATCCTGCGCAGTGGCTCAGCCTCGCAAAGCGGCCGCGCTTTTCGTGGCGGCGGTAGTCGCCGTCGGCGCATTTCTGTTTATCCGCTACCAGCAGACGGTGCAGCGGCCGATTGCGCTGGCTACGGATGTGGCGCGCAAATCCAGCGAAGTGCGCGATGCGATCGGGGAGCCGCTGCGCTTTGGGCGGATTCCGCAGGTCAGGGTTCGCGGTGGGAATGCGCATCTGGGCATTCGCGTTCACGGTGCGCACGGCGAGGGGCTGCTGATCGAGTGGGCGCAGCAGGATCGAGGCCGGTGGCAGCTTTGCTCACTAGTGTTTCGTGATGAGAGCACGACGACGGACGTGATCCTGGTGAGCGAGACGGCGACCCACTGCGCGCGGGAATGGTGATAACGGCAGCAGTCAGCAGTCAGCGGTCAGTAGCTGGAGGCTGGCCGCTGGCGGCTGGTGGCTGACGTGCGCAAAGCCATCGGCGGATGCGCATTTGTATACTGGCGCACATGTTCTCCCAGCGCTGTTTGCTCGCTTTCTGTTGCCCTGGTGTGTTTGCCTTCTGCCTCTTCGCCGCGGCTCAAAATCCAACGACGCCGGCAGCGCCACGGCTGATCACGCCCAATGATCTGGCCAGCTTTCACGATGTGGGCGGCCCTGAGGTTTCGCCCGACGGCAAATGGGTCGCGTACACCGTCTCGACCATCGACACCAAACAGGACAAGCGGATCAACGACCTCTGGATGGTTTCCTGGGAAGGCAAGCAGGATGTGCGGCTGACATGGAATGGCGATGTGTCGGCGGACGCGGATCCCGAAGATGCGGCCTCGTCGAGCAGTCCGCGGTGGAGCCCGGATGGGCAATACCTCTCGTTCATGGCGGACCGCTCGGGCCATGGGAAGGGCGCGCAGGTATGGGTGCTGGACCGGCGCGGCGGCGAGGCTCATCAGCTGACCGACGTAAAGGATCACCTCGGCTTCTACGCGTGGTCGCCGGATTCGAAAAAGCTGCTGCTGGGGTTGACGCCCGCGGAGCCGGAAGAGAAGGAGAAGCAGGACGCGAACCAGAAGGAGACGCCGAAGCCGATCCAGATCGACCGCTATCACTTCAAGCAGGACATCGAAGGCTATCTCAAGGACAACGAGCACACCCAGCTTTATCTGTGGGACGTGGCGACGCACAAGCTGGAGAAGCTGACGAAAGACGCAAAGGGAGACACGAAATACGACGAGACGAATGCGGTGTGGTCGCCGGACGGAACGCAGATCGCCTACGTCAGCAATCACGATGCGGATCCGGACCGCAGCATCAACACGGACATCTTTGTCGTGGATGCGAAGGCGGGTTCCACGCCAAAGCAGCTGACCCACTATGACGGCCCGGACGACGGGCGCATCGCGTGGAGTCCGGACGGGAAATGGATCGCGTTTCTGCGCGGCGATCCCCTGAAGCTGTGGCAATACAGCGAGAACAAGCTGGGAATTGTCGCGGCGGACGGCAGCGCGAAGGCACGGATTCTGACGGCGGATTTCGATCGCGCGGTGAACGGGCCGGCGTTTTCGACGGATGGGAAGTCGATCGATGTGCTGGCGGAGGATGACCGCAACCAGTACATCGCCCGCGTCGATGTCGCGAGCGGCAAGGTGGAGCGCGTGCTGCGCGAGACAGGCACCGCTATGGCCCTGAACGAGCACGGCGGCCATGCGGCCCTGGTGTGGTCCACGGACCAGAAGCCCGGCGAGATTTATGCATTCGAGGATGGGAACCTGCGGTGCCTGACGCATCACAACGACCCACTGATGGGACAGCTGAAAGTCGGCGAGACGCGGGACATTCAGGCGGTCAGCAAAGACGGGACGCAGGTGCATGGGCTGATCACGTTGCCGCCGGGAGCGGCAGCCAACGCGAAGCTGCCGATGCTGCTGTTCATCCACGGCGGGCCGAACGGGCAGGATGCGCATGAATGGTCGGTACTGCGGCAACTATTTGCAGCACATGGGTATGCGGTGCTGAACGTGAATTACCGGGGCAGCGCCGGGCGAGGCAGCGCCTATCAGAAGGCGATCGCTGACAACTGGGGACACGACGAGATCGAAGACCTGATGGCCACAGTGGATGAGGCGATTAAGGAAGGCTATGCCGATCCGGAGAAGCTGGCAGTCGGCGGGTGGAGCTACGGCGGCATCCTCACCGATTACACGATCGCCAGCACGACGCGCTTCAAAGCGGCCAGCAGCGGCGCGGGTACTGGCAATCCGGTGGGGTTCTACGGAATCGACGAGTACATCCTGCAATACGACAACGAGATCGGCCCGCCGTGGAAGGACGCGCAGAAGTATCTGGAGTTGGGGTATCCGTTCTTCCATGCCGACCGGATCCACACGCCGACGCTGTATATGGGCGGGACGTCGGACTTCAACGTGCCGCTGAACGGCGGCGAACAAATGTACCAGGCGCTGAAGAGCCTGAATGTTCCGGCGGAGCTGGTCGTCTACCCGGGACAGTTTCACGGGTTCACGCGGCCCAGCTTTATCAAGGACCGGTACGAGCGCTGGTTCGCCTGGTACGACAAGTGGGTGCTGGGGAAGACGCCTGCGCCTTCAACTCCGGAGACCCAGCCCAAGTCGTAGAAAAGAATCGAGGGCGGCGACCAGGAATCGTGGCTGCGGTGGACTGCCGTCAGACGGCGGAGGTGCATCCCACGAGATATGCCTGATCCAGCCGCCCGCGATCCAAAACCACAGACAAAACGTGAGAAAGACCCGAACTTCTATCGCGTGGTCATCGCCAGCATCATAATCCTGCTGCTGTTCTTTCTCGGAGCCTGGCTGGTGTTCATGCACTGGGGCCGTCGCCTCACGCCGCCGGTCCAGCCGAATCCGGAGCCGCATTCGATGCTGGTAATGCCGGCGCCGCAGCGAGCACCACTGGCGCTGACGTAGCGCTGTCCGAAGCGGCCATCGCGGTCTCGCGATAGGCTAAGTGCATGGCGGGAGTGGCTCTTTCGCTGGAAAACAAGGTTGCGCTCATCACCGGGGGCTCGCGCGGGATCGGCGCTGCCACCGTGCGGCTGTTTCGTGAGGCGGGCGCGCGGGTGGCGTTCAACTACCGGACCTCGGGTGCAACGGCCGACAAGCTGGTCGCCGACTGCGGCGGGCCGCAGGTCTGCAGAGCCTTTGCCCAGGAGCTTTCGAGTCCGGAGGATGGGCGAGCGCTGGTTCAGCGGGCGATTGAGGCCTTTGGCCGGATCGATGTTCTCGTCGTGAACCATGGCGTGTGGCCGGCACAGGATGTCCCGATCGCCGAAATGGCTGAAGGGCAGTGGCGGAACACGCTGGCGGTGAACCTGGACAGCGTTTTTGGGCTCATTCAGGCGGCGGCCGCTCAAATGAAGCAACAAAGCTCGACCGAAGGTCCACAGGCCTGCAAGGCCCACATAGTTCTCGTCAGCTCGACGGCCGGGCAGCGCGGCGAGGCCTTCCACGCCGACTACGCCGCCAGCAAAGGCGCCATCATCAGCATGACCAAGGGTTTGGCAACGGAGCTTGCTCCGGCGGGCATCCAGGTGAACTGCGTTGCGCCGGGCTGGGTTGCGACGGAGATGTCGGCGCCGGCGATGAACCATCCGGCGACGCGGGAAAAGGTGCTTTCGGTCATTCCCATGCGCCGCATCGCCGATCCGAGAGAAATCGCCGGGCCGATCCTTTTTTTGTGCACGCCGCTTGCTGGCTTTATGACGGGTGAGATCGTCAATGTGAATGGAGGCGCTGTCCTCATCGGCTAACTATGCGTACGACTCCCTTTCTGCTGCTTGCCTGTTTCGCTCTGACCCTTCATGCCCAGACTTCGCCCGCTTCTCCCGACGCGCCGCCCCCGTCGAGCCAGCCTTCGACCGCCGGATCCACCGAGGCGGGAGCAGCAAAAGCCCGCGCGGCTCTCGACGCGATGGTGAAAGCCCTGGGAGGCGACCGCTGGCTGAACCTGCAAAACGCCTACATGACCGGCCGCATCGCCGCGTTCTACCAGGGCAAGCCAACCGGCGGGACGATCCAGTTCTGGGACTGGAAGACTCCGGACGCGGAGCGGCTGGACCTCGACGAAAAGAGCCATGACCGGCACCGCTGGGTGCAGCTTTTCGAGCCGAGGCAGTGCCGCGAGGTTACCTATAAGGGAATTCAGCCGATGAAGGCACCGAGCGGCCCCGATCCGTGCCAGGCGGCGCTGCGAAGCCGCAACCACTCCATTGAATCAGCGGTGAAGGTCTGGATGAAGGATCCGAACACGGTTCTTATGTGGGAGGGTCAAACCCTGGCCGAACGGCACCTGACAGACCAGGTGACGCTGATCAACGATCAGAACGACTCGATCACGATTCAGATGGACTCCGATACCCATCTGCCGCTTCGTCGTACATGGTACTGGCGCGATCCTGAGTACAAGGACCGCAACGAGGAAACGGAAGAGTACGCGGATTACCACACGGTAGACGGGCTGCCGATGCCGTTTACGATCAGCCGCACGCACAACGGCGACATGATCCAGGAGCGGTACGTCTTCAAGGGCGGATACAACATTCAGCTGCCGCCGGAGTTGTTCGACGCGGAGGCGATCCTCAAGAAGATCCCGAAATAGGCCGAAAGCACAAAAGCCGCACCAGAATGGCGCGGCTTTGCGGAAATTCCCGAACGACATTGATCCAGAGTTATCTGGCGCGGCCTTACTTCGCCTGCGGAGCCGCCGGCGTTTCCGTCTTGGCGGCAGTGTTCTCCTGCTTGGCGACGTGATCGGAGTCGGAGGTGCCCTTGATTCCATCCTTGAAT
>DASYYN010000182.1:0-4501 GCA_035933815.1 Acidobacteriaceae bacterium | reverse complement strand
CACTGCGTGTCGAAGCGGATCGCGAGGCGATGATCGAAGGCCTGCTCGACGGCACCATCGATGCCATCGCGACGGATCATGCGCCGCACGCCGCGCACGAGAAGGAGCAGGAATTCGACCGCGCTCCCAACGGCATCACCGGACTGGAGACCGCGCTGGGGCTTGCCATCTCCGTCCTGCACGCGCGCCACAAGATGCCCCTCGATAAGGTGCTCGCGCTGCTCACTTGCCGGCCTGCTCAGGCTCTGGGCCTCGCCGGACGCGGAACGCTGGCCAAAGGCGCTTCCGCCGATGTGGTGGTCTTCGATCCCGCCGCGCGCTGGACCTTCCGGGCCGCCGAGTCCCGTTCCAAATCGAAGAACACGCCCTTCGACGGCTGGGAAATGCAGGGACGCGTGGCCCTCACCATCAGCGAAGGACGCGTGACTTTCGCCCGCAACGGCAAATCTTAAGACGGCAGATTCAAAGCGCGCCGCCCAGCTATTCCGCTACGCAACCGGATCCTTCAGAATTTCCGCCAGCGCTGTCATGCGCTTGCCGTCTGCGGGATTTTTCGCAGACGAGGCGCTCGTTTCCAGCGGGGCCGCCATTTGGCCGAGCTTTGCGATGTCCTTCTTCCGCAGGTGTGACTTCTCTGCCCGGTCAACCTGCTTTCGCAGCGCGGCGATTTCCTTTGCCGGGAGCGCCTGCGAACGCGCCAGCTGATCCAGATACGCCTTAGCAACGATCAGACTCTTCGGCCAGGAAATCTGCGGCTGGTCCTGTACATTGAGCGTGTCGAAGTGCACGAGGTTGGCCGCGTCAATCTCGTTCTGCGTCAGGTCCTTCGTCGGACTCAGCCTGAACACGTCGAGGCCGCGCGCGATTTCCGATCCGTAGATGTAGCCGTTGTACCAGTACGCCGACCACTGCCCGCCAAGAATCATCGTGTTGCCGTCGATGGGTCCCCGGTCGAAGTACCCGATCTCATAGGGTTTCGCCGGGTCGGTGAAGTCCATGATCGAGACGCCGCCCTGGTACCACGCCTGCACTTCAATATCGCGGCCGGGCACCGGAATCAGAGATCCGTTGTGCGCGACGCAGTTCTCCTTGTCCGTTTGCGCAGCAGGCATCTTGTAGTAGCTTTCGAACTTCAGCTTATCGTTGTGCAGATCAAAGATGGCATCGGCGCCCCAGTCTTTTGGATCGGTAGCGCGGCAGCGCGGCTGTAGTCCGCCTCCCCATTCGTCGGTGAAGACGACCTTGGTGCCGTCATTCGAGAACGTGGCGGAGTGCCAATACGAGTAGTTCTTGTCGCTCACTGCATCGACGCGCACCGGGTGCGCCGGATCGTGAATGTCGAGCAGGATGCCATTGCCGGCGCACGCTCCGGCCGCCAGTCCGATTGCCGGGTACATGGTGATGTCGTGACACTGATTCGTGTCCTCCGGTGCGGCCTTTTCGTGATTGCCGCCGTTGTTCAAGCCGTTCAGTGCGCCCGTCCGCGCGTCGAGAAAGACACGGGGGCTGGAGACGACCTTCGCCTCCTCAGGATGCGCGAGCGGCACCTTGATGACATCGATGCGGAACAGCGACGTGTTCGGGTCTTTGCTCGGCTCTTCGTCCGAACAGTCGGCGAGTTCCTCCGACTGGCGGACGTAGGAGGTGCCCGAGACATAGACATAGACGTCATCTTTATCGCTGGGATCGACGAGCAGCGTATGCGTATGGGATCCGCGGCAGGTTTGAATGGCCGCGACCTGGCGCGGATTGCGGATATCAGAGACGTCGAAGATGCGAACGCCGCGGAAGCGCCCCGGATCAGGCGCGGGCAGCGTGTGCTCGTGCTCGTGTCCCGGCTTGGGCAGCGGAATGACGCCCTGCGCTCCGCAGTCGATGCGGCCGTTCGGCATTTCGACAGACATGAAGAGCAGATGTCCATAGACCGAGACGTCGCCCTGTCCGCCGGGGCAGACCAGTGTCGTGATCGGCTTTGTGTGCGCCGGATCGGAAATGTCGTAGATGCCAACGCCATAGAAATTGCCCTGGAAGAGCGTCTTGCCTTCGAAGGCGAAATCGGAATTGGCAAAGACCAGCTGCGCCAGCAGCTTTTGCATCGGTCCGGCGTCGGGCTTCAGCGGCGGAGCGGTGAATGGCGCTGGCTTCTTCAGGAAATCGATGTGCTCCAAACCGAGCGACGCTTCGCCGGCGTCCAACATGCCGGCCTTCAGTCCGACACGCGGATCGACGTGCTGTGCCAGATCCGTTCCCTTCGGCGCTGGCTGCGCGTGCAGCACGTCCGCAGGTCCCATTGCCACAACGGCGGCCAGAGCAATTCCAAGGACTGTCCAACTTCTCATCGATTCTCCTTCAGCATGCCTTCCATGATCCTGATCTCCGCGCGCTGCGTGTTGTCCACATCCGTCGCGAACTGGAATAGCTGCGCGTCCTGCCCGGCGCCGCCCTGGTTGAAGAGATCTTTCACCATCACCAGCGCGCCGCCGTGATGCTGGATCATCCCGGTGAGAAAGAGCCGGTCGAACTCAGCGCCGCGCGCGTTGCGCAGCGCCTGCATCTGTGCGGGCGTGAGCATGCCCGGCATCAGCGCCATCGGCTTGCCGCTGCGGTCCATCCCCGGCATACCGGGCATTTCCATTGCGGTTGGCTCGTGACGAGCCTCGAGCCAGCGCTCCATGAACTTGATCTCGTCGGACTGCGAGAGGCTGATGCGCCGGCCCAGCTCGCGGATTCCGGCATTCTCCGTGTGCGAGGGGATGAGGGCGGTCATGTCCACCGCCTGGGCGTGATGCATGATCATGCCCTGCATGAACTCGACATCGGCCTGGGAAAGAGGCGGAAGCTGCCCGGTGGTTTGCGATGGGAGCGTTTTGCTCGGCGCTCCCGGCGCCCCGGGCTGGACGACGGTCGGGGCCTGCTGCGCGTGCGATGCAGGAGCTGCGATCAACAGCACAGCCGTGGCGGCAAACAGGGTCCTGAAGAGCTGAACGGATGGGGCCATTTCCGGAGTGCTCGCAGCCTACCATGCGCGAGCACCGGCGCGCATCCCATCTGGAGGAAGGGAGGAGAGGATGCCGGAGAAAGCGACTATCGAGCGAGCCAAAGAGGATCTGCGCGAGGGCAAAGCGCCCAGCACGGCCGCCGGCGAGTTTGTTCGCGAGGAAGTGGAACACGTGCGGCACGGCAAGCATGGGGTACGTTCGCCGCAGCAGGCCATCGCGATTGGGCTGAGCAAGGCACGGCGGGCGGGGGTTCCACTGCCTCCGCCAAAGCCGGGCCGGACCAGCGAGAGCACGCGACGCAAGGCGGAGCGAGACTACGAGCGCGGGACAGGACGCAGGGCCGCTCCGAAGAAATCAGCGCGGCGGTCGCGGGCGCGCGAAGAGGCATTGCAGCGCGAGCCGCGCTCGACAGCGTCGCATACCGCCATGTCGAAGCAGGCGAAGAAAGCGGCGAAGAAGCGCGGATCGGCAAGCCGCAAAGCCGCCGCGAAGAAGGCTGTGCGCACGAAGGGCAAGGCGGAGTTGCGATCTGCTGCGAAGAAGGCAGCGCGAACACGAAAGCGGAGTGGAAGTAAAAGGGGCAGTCGCAAGAGGTGATTGAGCGGGCGGCGATCAGCGATCAGCAGCCCGCTCCCGCAGATCAGGCAACATCGGTCTGCGCAACGTCAGCAGTTTCGGAATAAGAGCCGGCCTTGCCGTTTTCGGCGGCTGCCAGCAGCATGTCAACCCCAGGCAGGCTCGGCGTGCTCGAGACGGAGGAGTGCGCTTCAGACTGGTTGCCCGCTCCGCGCACGATCTTGCCGGTGCCGAGCGCGTACAGCAGCTTGGCGCCGAATTGCTCGGCCACCATCTCTTCCGCGTTCTCGTCTTCGCCGGGCGTGGCGGAGTCGACCATCTTCAGGACCAGTTCGAAGGCCCGCAGCTTTTCCTGCGCGGCGGCATCGAGCGATCCGGATGCGTTCGAAAGCTCCTGCTGCAGCGAGCGCGCGCTCTCCTTCAGCGACTCCAGCGGCTGGAACTCGCGTCCATTCAAGGTGGTCAGCTCCAGAACATAGCCAAGCAGCTTCGAGGTCCGCTCGGCATCGGCCAGGGCTTTTTCTTTCTCCTCGATGGCGGTGATTGCCGGCGTCAGTTCGTTGATCGAGTGGAACGCCTCGCTGGGGCGATCAATGCCCAGCTGGGACGAACGCGCGCACACGTCGTAGACGAGCTTGGCGAAAGCAGGTCCGAGGGCGGCCAGGCTCTCGTCGACAGAGGACGGGAGCTTGCCTGCGCGCAGGTCAGCGATAGTGGACTGCAGCTCATCGGCTGTGCGGCTAAAGCGGGCGCTCAACTCCCGCAGATCGGATTGCAGTTCCTGTGCCGTGCGCATTGCCTCGTCTCCTGAAGGGGGCTCGGCAACCGCAGCACGCGCGGGCTCCGGGGCACGAATCGCGGATGGCCTGGGAACATAGGGCTCCGCTGGCTCGGTAGTCCGAATCGCCACGTCGATTGCCTTGAAA
>DASYYN010000164.1:0-9918 GCA_035933815.1 Acidobacteriaceae bacterium | reverse complement strand
CGGCTCTGACACATCAGCGGCCACGCCTGAAATGTATCTGGTCTACACCGATGGTAGTGGACTCGAAAGCGTGCGGTGCGACCACGGCGGGCTCCTGCAACAGGGCAGGGAACACGGACGCCAGACGCAGTCCGGCGACATCGTCTTTACCCACGGCGCAAAAGTCGCGCGATTTACCTCCGCGCTCGCCGAAGAAGCGCGCGTGGTCGTTCCCGCCGCTGAGTACGCTGGAGACATCGCCGAGCAAACCGACGGCCGCTGGATCGCTTCACTCCGCAAACCCGGCGAGAAGCACTACGCGCTCGCCATCCTGAAGCCTGGCACTGCTGCCCCCGCGTTGAACGTGGTGCGCGATCCAGCCCGCGATCTCGTCGAGCCTGTCATCCTTGCTGCCCGCCCCGTTCCCAACCGCCACCCGACAGCGTTGCATGACTGGACCACCGGCAATCTGCTCGCGCTCGATGCGCGCCTCAGCCGCAGCGGAAATCTGAAGGCCACGCCTGCGTCCGTACGCGCTGAGACGCTCGACGCCGAGGGCCGCATCGTGAATCTCGGCGCCGCAGCCATTGAAAGCGACGGCTCCTTCTTCATCCAGGCAGCCGGCGACCGCCCACTGCGCTTCATCCTTCTCGACCAGCAGGGCCGCACAGTGCGCGAGGAACACGGCTGGTTCTGGATCCGCAGCGGCGAGCAGCGCATCTGCGTCGGCTGCCACACCGGCCCCGAACGCGCCCCCGACAATCGCGTCCCGCAGGTCCTCCTGCGGACAACTACGCCGGTTGCCCTCATCGGGACGAGCGGCTCTCCTGCCGAAGGGGGTCGCTAAATATGAAACCGCAGCTGTTCCTTATCGTTGCGCTTGCCTCGACGGGCGCTGCCCAGCCAATCCCGCACGCTTCGCAAACCCCGCAGCAGAAATCGACCATCCGTTTTGAAGACGCAACCGCGAAAGCGGGCGTCGCTTTCACTCACAGCTTTGGTTCCGCCAAGCTGAGTTCGCTGCTCGAGGGCACCGGCTCGGGGTGCGTCTGGTTCGACTACAACAACGACGGCAATCCCGACCTCTACGTCCTCAGCGGAACCACGCTGCCCGCCTCCCTGACCACGAGCCCCCTGCAGACGCCGCCCACTCCGCCGCCGCACAACCACCTCTATCGGAACAACGGCGACGGTACCTTCACCGACGTGACGGACATGGCCGGCCTCCGCCCCGATCTCTACGCCACCGCCGTCACTGCCGCCGACTACGACAACGATGGCTTCGTCGATCTCCTCGTCACCGGCTACGGTCGCGCGATTCTCTACCACAACAACGGCGACGGCACCTTCACCGACGTGACGGCGAAAGCGGGAATCAAGGTTGACGGCTGGTCCATCAGTTCCACCTGGCTCGATTACGACCGCGACGGCTGCGTCGATCTCTTCGTCGGCCGCTACGTCAAATTCGATCCGAAGTACCGCAACTACTACGCCGCCGACAACTATCCCGGCCCGCTCGACTACGAAGGCGAAACCAACCGCCTCTTCCACAACAACTGCGACGGCACGTTCACCGATGTGACGGACAAGTCCGGCATCGGTGCATACATCGGCCGCACCATGGGCGTCACTGCCGCCGATTTCGACGGCGACGGTTGGCCGGATATTTACGTCGCCAACGACAAGACCGAGAACTTCCTCTTCCGCAACAAACACGACGGCAGCTTCGAAGAGATCGCCGGCGATGCCGGCGTCGCCTACGGACAGGACGGCGAAGCGACCTCCTCTATGGGCCCGGTCTTCGCCGACATCACCGGCAGCGGCCTGCTCGACCTGTGGGTGAGCGACGCTCACTACAACCGCCTCATGAAGAACAACGGCAAAGCCGGATTCGACGACATCGGCATCGTCTCCGGCCTCTCGCAGGCCAACGCACAGTACGTCAGCTGGGGCACGGGCGTCTACGACCTCGACAACGATGGCCTGCTCGACATCATGGTCTTTCACGGCGGCCTCATCCACCTCATCCCCCAGGAGCACTCCGTCTTCCGCGGCCTCGGTCAGGGCCAGTTTGCCGACGTTTCGCGCGATGCCGGCAGCGTGGTCAGCACGCGCACCGTAGCGCGCGGCGCCTGCTTCGCCGACTACGATAACGACGGCAAAATCGATGCCTTTGTCGTAAACCTCGGCGCTCCGGCGACGCTGCTGCACAACGTCTCTACCGGCACCGGCCACTGGATCGCCATTCGCCTCGCCGGCGCGCGCACCAACACCAGCAAATCCGGCAGCAATCGCGACGGCATCGGCGCGCGCGTCGAAGTGTGGGCCGCCGGCAAGAGGCAGATCGTCGAGCGTGTTGCCTCGTCGGGTTATCTCTCGCAGGATGACAGCCGCCTGCACTTCGGCCTGGGCCCCGCCGTCAAAGTCGACAAGATCGTCGTCCACTGGCCCAGTGGACGCGAACAGACCCTCACCGATCAGCCCAACGACCGCGTCCTCACCATCCAGGAAACAGAGGCTCCGAAATGAAGCGCCGCATCGCCACGGCCCGAGCAGGGAAGCGCGCATGCTGTGGGTGCCCCATGTCTCCTGATTTTGGAGATATGGGAAAGCGCACCGCCGGCATCCTCTGCCTCTGCGCCGCGGTTGCATGCCTGCTCGTCCTGCTGCGCTCCGGCGCGGGCGCTGTGGCCGCCCAGCCCGCCACCTCCAGCGACGAGATCTACGCCTCGCCCCTTGAACTGCTGCTCTCGCCCGATGAGTCGAAGCTTTACGTCCTCTGCTATGGGGCGGACGAAGTGCGCGTACTCGACACCGCGACGGGACGCGAGCTGCACGCCATCCCCGTCGGCCACCTGCCGCGCGGCTTCTCCTTCTCGCCCGACGGTTCCCGCCTCTTCGTCGTCAATTCCTGGGACGACACCGTCAGCGTCATCGACGTGAAGACCAACGCGGTGACGGCGACCTGGAAGACCGGCTTCGAGCCTTCCGGCATCGCCCCCGATCGCGCCGGCAAGTTGCTGTTCATCGCCAACCGCATCGGCAACGACATCGCAGTGCTCGATGCCGGCACCGGCGAGCTCAGGAACACTCTGGCGGGAGGGCGCGGCGCAAGCTATCTCACCGCCTCCGCTGATGGCCGCCGCATCTACGCCACGCACGTCTATCCGGACGCCACGCCGCACCGTACGCCGCCCAAATCCGAAATCAGCGTCATCGACACGGCGCGCGCGCAAGTTGTGGACCGCATCCCGCTGCCGGAAATCGCCGGCGTCTTCCATGTGGCGCTCTCCCGCGACGGCCGTCTCGGCGTAGCGGCGCAGATTCATCCCAAGAACCTCGTGCCGCTCGCGCATGTCGAGCACGGCTGGGCTTTTGTCGATACCCTCACCCTCTTCGGCGCCGACGTGGGCCACCCCGTTGAAGTGCCGCTCGATGAGCTGGACCGCTACTTCGCGCGCCCCTTCGGGGTCGCGATCGCCCCGGACAAGTCCCGCATCTACGTGACCCACGGCGGCTCCGACTGCGTCACCGTGATCGACACGCGGCGCATGCTCGCCTTCATCCGCTCGCACCCGCAGCCTTTTGCCGAAGACCTCTCCGCCAGCGCGCATTACGTCTTCGCCCGGGTCGCAGTCGGAATGAATCCTCGCGGTCTGATCCTCAGTCGTGACGGCTCGCGCCTGTTCGTCGCCAACCGCCTCGACGACACCATCAGCGTCATCGACACGCGCACCCTCCGCGTCGCCCGCACCATTCTCCTGCGCACGCCACAGCAACTCAGCGCTCTGCGCCGTGGCGAGCAGACCTTCTACTCCGCAAAGCAGTCCTTCCAGGGACAATTCGCCTGCGCCAACTGCCACATCGACTCCACCTTCGACGGCCTGCAGTGGGACCTCGAGCCGGACGGCTTCGGCAAAGACGTCGTCGATAACCGCCTGCTCGAAGACCTGCGCGGCACCGAGCCCTACAAGTGGAATGGCAAAAATCCCACCCTGGCGGTGGAGTGCGGCCCGCGCACGGAGATGTACTTCTGGCGCTCGCAACAGTACGACGATCTCACGCTCGCCGACCTCGTCCTCTACATCCGCCATCTGCCGCTCCGCCCGAACCGCTTCGTCGCCACCGACGGCACGCTCACTCCAGCGCAGGAGCGCGGCCGCAAGCTCTTCTACCGCACCGTAGACAGCCTCGGCCAGCCCATTCCCGAGGGCAACCGGTGTGCGTTCTGTCACAGCGGCCCGAAGGGCACCAGTCAAAAATCATTCGATGTCGGCACCGGAAAATCGACCGACAACAGCGGCCTGCTCGATACCCCGCAGTTGATGAACGTCGCGCTCACCGCACCCTATCTGCACGACGGCTCGGCGCAGTCGCTCGAAGAGATCTGGACCGTCTACAACCCGCACGATCAGCACGGACGCACCAACGATCTGACGAAAGACGAGCTGAACGACCTGATCGAGTACCTGAGGACGCGATGAGAACAACGGCGATCTTCGCATGCGTGCTGATGGCGGCCGCCGCGCTGCCGGCGCAGACTCCCGCGCGTTCCGCGAAGACCGCGCAGGCGAAAGCCGCTGTCCCGCGCACGTCCGCCATGCCGCGCTTCCGCTTCGAGAACTACACCACCGCCAACGGCCTTCCCGATGATCACGTCTTCGCCGTTCTCGTCGATGGCGACCGCGTCTGGGCGGGCACCAACAACGGACTCGCCGTCCTCGAGCACGGCCACTGGAAGACCTACACCACGGCCGACGGTCTGGCCCACCGCGCCGTCCTCTCGCTCGCGCTGGACAAGCGCACCGCCGACATCTGGGCAGGCACCATGGGCGGCCTCAGCCGTATCTCTGCCGGCCGCATCGACACCTACACGCAGCTCAACTCCGGCCTCAGCAACGATGTTGTGTACGGCGTCTCCGTCGAAGGCGAGAACGTCTGGGTCGCGACGGCCGCGGGCGCATGCCGGTTCAACACCCGCACCGGCCAGTGGTCGCTCTATAACGAGCGCAATACGCCGATGAACGAAATCTGGGTCTACGCCGTCTCCGCCGCGCCCGACAAGGTCTACTACGCCGTGTGGGGCAGCGGCCTTCTCGAACTGAATCAGAAGACCGGCGTCTGGGATAAATACGACGACCCCGACGGCGAAAACGAACTCGTCCTGCTGAAAGACCAGGGACTGATCCACGAGATCGTCACCTCGGTCAGTTACGTCGATGGAGTCGTCTGGGCCGCGACCTACTTCGGCGCCAGCCACTACGACGGCCGCTACTGGCACAACTTCCTCACCAAAGACAGCGGCCTGCCGAGCAACTTTATTAACACGATCAAAGGCATCGACCGCAATCGCGCCTGGATCGGCACCGATAAAGGTCTGGCCTACTACGACGGCAAGCGCTGGGCGGTCTACCGGCCTTCGCTCACCACCGGCCGGCCGGAAATGACGGTTCGCGATGCTGCCGGCCATGTCACTGCAATTCCCGTCGATACAGCGCCGGCGCACAACTACGTTCTCGGCATCGACTTTCAGGGCCGGGACATCTGGGTCGCTACAGCTAAAGGTTTAAGTCACGGAGTCGATCAACCCTAAGGAGCTTGTCATTATGACCAGCGTATCTGCCCTGCTTGCAGAACTCGCGCACACGCCGATTGAGAAGCGTGCGATCACCAACCACGACGTACTCAACGAAGCCTTTGCCTACGCGAAGCCCAGCTCGTTTTCGCGCGGCATGCGAATCGACCTGAACGGCCTCAGTATCCTGCTCATCTCCGGCACAGCCAGCATCGATGAGCACGGCCGCAGCGTTCACATCGGCGACTTCCGCGCACAGATGCGCCGCACGCTCGCCAACATCACCGGCCTGCTCGCCAGCGAAGGCGCCACCTGGAACGATATCGTGCGCACCACCTGCTACCTGCGCGATATCGACCGCGACTACGAAGCCTTCAACGAGGAGCGCACAGCGTTTTTCCACGAGCAGGGACTCGATCCGCTGCCGGCTTCCACCGGCATCCAGGCGAAACTCTGCAGGCCTGAGTTACTCGTCGAGATCGAGGCCATCGCTATGTTTCGCACGCCGAAGCACGAGGAATGAGGGACACCATGATCGGGGACAGGTTCAGCAGTAGAGCACGAGCCGCGGCGCTGCTGGCCGCAACCATGTCGTTCACCTGCATATTGGCCGCACAGGCCACAAGTACCGGTCCAGGTGCGAACAGGCCGGGTCCGGGCTGCGAATGTGGAGCGCACCCACCGGGTCCGCCGCCCAGTCGCACCGTCGAGCCGTATGCCGGCACGCCCGTGGACCTGAAGCCGTTCGGCAAATTCGCCAAGCCTTACGACACCAACTACACGCAGCCCAATATCTACTCCGGCGCGGCGCGCGAGATCCCCGATCCCACCAACCTTCAGGAAATCCGCATCGGCTTCCTCGGCCCGGTCGAGAAGCAGGCCGACCAGGTCTTCGGGCTGCGCATGCTGCATGGCGCGCAGCTCGCTGTGGAGCAGGCCAACGCGCGCGGCGGATACGGCGGCAAGCCCTTCCGTCTCATGATCCACGACGACTACAACAACTGGCAGCGCGGCGCGGAATACGGCGCGGATCGCCCCACCGCCTCCTCCATCTGGGGCTCGACTTCCGATGAAGCGGTGAAGATGATCTACGACGACCAGGACTGGGCCATCTTTGGCTCCATGAGTTCCGAGTCGACCCACATTATCCTGCGCGTCGCCCTGCGCGGCGAAATTCCCATCGTCAACTCGGCTTCCACCGATCCCACCATTCCCGAAACCTACATCCCCTGGTACTTCACCGACCTGCAGGACGATCGCATGCAGAGCTACACCCTGGCGCGGCACATCTTTACAGAGTTGGGCCTGAAGCGCGTGGCGCTGCTGCGCGTCAACAACCGCTATGGCCGCTTCGGTGTCATCAAGTTCCGCGATTCCGCACGCCGTCTCGGCCATCCGGTCGTCATCGAGCAAAAATTCATGCCGGGCGACAGCGACTTCCGCCGCCAGCTGCGCGTCATTCGCGATTCGCGCGCCGACGCCATCGTGCTCTGGACCGACGAAGAGCCCGCCGGGCAAATTCTTCTCCAGATGCAGGAACTGGGCATGAAGCAGCGCGTCTTCGGCAGCTACCGCACCCTTGGGCCGGATCTGCTGCACCTGGCGGGATCCGCCGCTGAGAATTTCGAAGCGGTCTTCCCCTACGATCCCACGCGCAGCGACGCAAAGTGGATCGAGTTCAACCGCACGTATCAGGCGCGTTTTCAGGAACAGCCGGAGCAGTTTGCCGCGCTCGCCTATGACGCCATGAACATCCTGCTGCAGTCCATCTGCCGCGCCGGCCTCAATCGCGCTCGCATTCAGGACGCGCTCGATCAGGTCTATCAGTACGACGGCGTCACCGGGCCCATGACCTTCGATCCTCTCAACAAGAACGTGACCCCCTTGTACCTGGCGACCGTACACGACGGGACAATCACCTACCGCGTCGCGCCGATGGATCGCACGCGCCGGGCGCAGCAAATTGCGGTCGCTTCTCCTGATGTCGGCGCGTCCTCCGGAGCATCAGTACCCGCGCAGCCCTACGCCCACGTTGGCGAGGGCGGCGTTACGTACAGCGGTCCGCACCAGGACGACTTGCCCCAGGCTCGCATCGTCCTCTTCGGTCCAATCGCCGAATCGTTGCTGCGCAGGGGCGCATTGCACAGCCCCGCAAACTGGACGCTCCTCGCCGTGAACAGCAATCAGAACTGGGGCGCGGCCACCACACAACTCGTCCATGCTGTCGAAGAAGAGCATCCGCTGGCCATCCTCGCCCTCGACCGCGACGCCGCGCACCTTGCGGAACAGCTCTCGCTCAAAGCCTTCGTCCCGGTGCTTGCGTTATCTGACGATCGCGCGCTGACGTCGACGAATATTCCCTGGATCTTTCGTCTTCCTGCCGGTACGCAGCCGGACGATGCACTGCAGATCCTCGCGCAGGCTGCCCGCAGCAGCGGCAGCAATCCCGAGCGTCTGCGCGATGTGCTGGCGTCAGGAGCGCCGCTGGGCTCCGTGCGCTTCTCGCAAACCGGCGAACCCGCCGAGTAGCGCAGTGCTCACAGCACCGAGCGCCTGTATCAGGGCGCGACTTCTTGCAGAAACTCTCGGATCCGAAGCCGCTCGTATCAGGGCACGACTTCAGTCGTGCCGCCAACTGCCGTCAATAAAGATGGCTTCAGCCCCTGTGCGCAATGCGCGTCCTGCGCAGCAGGACTGCGGTAGAAGCCCCGGCCTTTAGGCCGGGGAGAATGACTGGAAACTAAACAGGGCTTCAGCCCCGGAAACAAAAATCAGACCGTCGCCAGCCGCGCGCCTGCAGGAGCAAGCGCCGTCGCTTCCCGCGGCTTAGCCCGATCCGCATTCAGCGTGACCAGTTGCCAAGCCGAGCGGTCCCGCAGCAGCCGGGAAACCAGCGCGGTATGCATCGCGTGCCCCGCGCGCTCCGCCACCACGTGGCCGAGAATGTGGTGGCCGGCCAGCGCCAGATCGCCGATCAGGTCGAGCACTTTGTGCCGGGCGAACTCGTCGCTGAACCGCAAAGGTCCATTCTGCACGCCCTGCCGAGTCAACACGATCACGCTCTGCTCGGTCGCCCCGCGGATCAGCCCCATGTCCCGCAGCTTCTGCTCGTCCTCGCGAAATCCGAAGGTGCGGGCCGGCGCAATGGCGCGCTCATATGCGCTTGTCGCGAGATCGACAATGTGCCCCTGGCGGCCGATTGGGGCAGGGAAGTCGATCTGGTACGAAACCGAATAGCCTTCGCCGGGATAGACGCCGATGAACTTGTCGCCCTCGCGCACTTCCACGCTCTTCAGGATGCGCAGATACTCGCGCCGCCGGCGCTGCGTCTTCAGGCCCACGGCACGGAAGGCTTCCACGTAGGGTAGTGCGCTGCCGTCCAGAATTGGCAGCTCCAGGTTGTCGAGCTCGACAATCACGTTGTCGATGCCCATGCCCAGCAGGGCGCTCAGCAGATGTTCTGTCGTGGAGATGAGGACGCCCTGGCGCATCAGGCTGGTCGCGTAGCTGACCTTGGCTACGTTGCGTCCGGTGGCCGCGATCTCAAAGCCGTCCAGATCCGTGCGCCGGAAGACCACGCCCGATCCGGCCGATGCCGGCAGCAGGCGCATGCGAACCGGCGCCCCGCTATGCAAGCCAATCCCGGAAAACTCCACCGGGGCGGTAATGGTATGTTCCAGATGCGCGGAATCTGCCAAACGGGGAACCTCGTGCAGACATAGACTACCCGCTCCCGGCCAGGTTCCAGTGTTGCAAAAATGCCACACTGTACCTAACTGGAGTCACAGTACCAATGTTGGCACCACCGATGAGAAAATCAGCAGAATCATACGATTACAGCACTCATCAATTGCTTGACAAGGTTCGCGGACTTGAGCCTGGTCTCCTGAAAATCCTGCAACAGCTGGTCGAAGTCGAGTCCCCCAGCGACGACAAGGCGGCTGTCGACCGCTGCGTCGACGCAGTCGCCGGCGCAGCCGAATCTCTCGGCGGGCGCGCTAAACGTCACCGCCAGCGGCACTTCGGCGATGTCCTTGAACTGCGCTTTCCCCCATCGCGCCGCAAGTCGGCTTCGGCCCGGCCCCTCATGCTGCTGGGCCATCTCGATACAGTCTGGCCGCTTGGCACTTTGGCAAAAATGCCGTTCCGTATAGGAGACGGCCGTGCGTGGGGCCCGGGCACGCTGGACATGAAAGCTGGTGTGGGCATGGGCCTTACCGCGCTTGCAACCCTGCGCGACCTGGACGCCCTCCCCCGGCCCGTCATTTTCCTGCTGAACAGCGATGAGGAGGTGGGCAGCACCGCCTCCCGTCCTATAACCGAAAATCTGGCCCGCGATGCGGAAGCCGTTTTCGTGCTCGAGC
>DASYYN010000157.1:0-7225 GCA_035933815.1 Acidobacteriaceae bacterium | reverse complement strand
GCCGCCTACTCCGAACGTGGTATAGGCTGCCAGCGCAACTTTTTCGCACAATTGCATCTCATTGAGGTATAGCAGGACGGCGGCGCCGCCTCTCCTCAGCAGCCGGGCGCGCCCCGTACAATGAGGATCAACAGATCCCATCAGGCCCCGAACGGAGGAAACGTCCCCAATGTATCCAGAGATCATGCTTGTCCCCATGCGTGAGGAACTGACCAAAGCAGGCATCGAAGAGGCGCGCACACCGGAAGCCGTCGACCGCGCCGTCAAACAACCCGGCACCACCATGGTGGTCGTCAACTCCGTTTGCGGCTGCGCCGCCGGCAAAATGCGTCCTGGCGTCCGCCTTGCCCTGAAGAATTCCGTCGTCCCCGACCGCTCGATCACCGTCTTCGCCGGACAGGACCGCGAAGCCACCGAGCGCGCCCGCGCCTATTTCGACAACAACCCGCCCACATCGCCCGCCATTGCCATCCTCCGGGACGGCAAGCTGGTCTACCTGATGCAGCGCTTTGTCATCGAGAACAATGCGCCCCAGGCCATCGCGCAGGAACTCGCGCGCGCCTTCAACGAATTCTGCGCACGCCAGACCGTCTAAACCTCTCCTCTGCCCCCAACGAAAGGCTGCGCCGCGCGCGCAGCCTTTTTTGATTTCAGTTGCTGACTGCTGACCGCTCACTGCTGACTGCTGTGCCCTGTACCCTGTACCCGTGCACCACATCGTCCTCATCTCCGGACCGCCCGCTTCCGGCAAGACCACCATCGCCCGCCCGCTGGCCGAAGCGCTCGGCTTCGCACTCATCACCAAGGACGAAATCAAGGAATCCCTCTTCACCTCGCTGAACGGTGCGCCCAACGACCTCGCCGTCTCCCGCCACATCGGATCGGCCGCAATGGACCTCCTCTGGGCTCTCGCGCCGCATTGCCCGCAGCTCGTCCTCGAAGCCAATTTCCGCACCCGCAGCCCCTTCGAACGCATGCAGCTTGCCGCGCTCCTCCACCGCCCAGGCGCTCGCCTTGTCGAGATTCACTGCCGCATCCCGCTCGAAGAAGCCGCACGCCGCTTCGCCCAGCGCGCCCGCGACGAGCGCCACCATCCCGCCCACGCCCTCAAAGAAATGTCCCTCGATCAGCTCGCCGAATATTCCGACCCGTTTGCGCTGAGCCCGGTCATCACAGTCGATTCCACTGCGCCGTTGGATCTGCCTGCGCTCGTCAAGCAGACGCGCACGCTGCTTGCCGTGTGAAGGCGCGCGCACGCGGGAGCCATTTAGAATAACGACAGATTCACCTCCGCCGTATCCCGCAATCTTGAATTTCCCCGCGGCCTGTTTCCCGGGTGGAAAGGCATATCGCACGCATGCATTGCTGGTCGAAGCTCTTCATCCCCACGCTCCGCGAGGCTCCGGCCGACGCCGAGGTGGCCAGCCATAAATTCCTTGTCCGCGCCGGATACATCCGCCAGCTCGGCGCCGGCATTTATTCCTACCTCTTTCTCGGTCAGCGCTCCATCAATCGCATCATCGGCATCGTCCGCGAAGAGATGGACCGCATCGGCCAGGAATTCCTGCTGCCCACCATCCATCCCGCCGACCTCTGGCGCGAGTCCGGCCGCTGGACTCTGATGGGCGACAACATGTTCCGCCTCAAAGACCGCAAGGGCGCCGACCTCGGCCTCGGCATGACCCATGAAGAGGTCATGACCGATATCGCCCGCAACGAACTGCGCAGCTACAAGCAGCTGCCGCAGATCTGGTATCAGATCCAGACGAAGTTCCGCGACGAGCCACGCCCCAAAGCCGGCCTGCTGCGCGTCCGCCAGTTCATCATGAAGGACAGCTACTCCTTCGACCTCGATCAGGCTGGACTCGACCGCAGCTACGATCTGCACGACGCAGCCTATCGCGCCATCTTCACCCGCTCCGGACTGAAGTTCGTCGCCGTCGAAGCGCACTCCGGCGCCATGGGCGGCTCGCAGTCGCAGGAGTTCATGGTCTACACCGACGCCGGCGAAGACCTCATCGCCAGCTGTGCCGCCTGCGGATATGCCGCCAACATCGAGAAGGCCACTTCCCGCCTCGCTCCCGTCAAAGAGATGGAGCCGACCGGCGACGGCAAGCCGGAACTGGTCTCCACGCCCGGCCAGGCCGCCATCGCCGACGTCACCCGCTTCTTCAACATCGAGCCCAGCTCCGACATCAAGTGCGTCGCCTACATGGCGAAAGTCGCTGCCAAGGACTCGAAAAAAGGCTCGCCCGACGCGCAGTGGGAACCCGTCGCCGTCTTCCTGCGCGGCGACCACTTCGTCAACGAGACCAAGCTGCTCGCCGTCCTCGGTGCCTCCGACCTCCGCACCATGGGCCCCGAAGAACTCGAGCAGTGGTTCCATGGCCCCGCCGGCTACCTCGGCCCGGTCGGCCTCGATCCGGCGCAGAAGCTGCACGACGGCAAAGTCAACGTCATCCTCGACCCCGGCCTCGAGAACCGTAAGAACCTCGTCTGCGGAGCCAACAAGCTCGACTACCACTATCGCAACGTCGTTTCGGGCCGCGACTTCTCGTGGACCGTTATCGCTGACGTCCGCAACGCCGTCGAAGGCGAAGGCTGCCCGCAGTGCGGCCAGCCGCTCAAAGTCGCCAAAGCCGTAGAAGTCGGCCACATTTTTAAGCTCGGCACCCGCTACACCGAAGCCATGGGCGCGCGCGTCCTCGACGCCAACGGCAAAGAGGTCACGCCCATCATGGGCAGCTACGGCATCGGCATCGAGCGCATCCTCACCGCCGCCATCGAGCAGAACAACGATGCCAACGGATTCTGGCTGCCGCCCAGCATCGCTCCGTTCGACGTCGTCGTCACCATCACCAACGTCGCCGACGCGGCGCTCCGCTCCGCCGGTGAACGCGTCGCGCAGCAGCTCGAAGCGGCCGGCTACGACGTTCTGCTCGACGACCGCGATGAGCGCGCCGGCGTGAAGTTCAAGGATGCCGACCTCATCGGAATCCCCTTCCGCATCACCATCGGCAAGAAAGCCGCCGAGGGCAAAGCGGAGTTGGTCGTCCGCTCCGGCGGTCCCATGCGCGAGATCGCCCTGGACCAGGTCGCCGAGGCTGTCGCGACTCTCCTTTCGGGCAAAGAGGGGCTCTAGAACGGAGGGCGGGAATCTCCTCCCTCCGTGTCCTTTGTGACACGGTGTGTCTCCCAGCCCACGTTCCGCCCGAAACACGCTCGATGAATGTGTTTGTTTTCAGCCCTCCGCAATGGTCCGCCGAGTGCATCTCATGCTCCCGATTGGGTTTTCATGATCACCCGGCGTGTAGCCGCGCTGATTCCCGCATTCGATTCGTCTGACAAGTAGCGAAGAATCGGCGAGAATCAGAGAAGGAAATCGAATTTGCCAGTCAAGGTCAAAGTCCCCCGCAAGCTGGTCGTCATTACCGGACGCAAAATCCTGCTCGTCGCGGCCATGGTCTGCACGGTCGCCATCCTCCTCGGCTGCATGGTCTTCGCCACGTACTGGACCAAATACGGCCAGGTGGTCGACGACCGGCTCAAGCACCCGCTCTTCGTCCAGACTGCCAGCATCTTCGCCGCCCCGCCCGAGGTCCGTCCCGGCCAGGAACTCACCGCGAAGGAAGTCGTCGCCGAGCTGGAGCAGGCCGACTACACCGTCCAGGGGCAGGGAACTGCCTCAAAGATGGGAACCTACTCCGCCTCGGCGAACTCCGTCACCGTGCATCCCGGCCCGCAGTCCTACCACTCGCAGGACGGCGCGACCATCAGCTTCGCCAAGGGCCAGGTCACCGAGGTCACCGGCGACAACGGCCAGCAGCTTGCCGCCTATGAACTGGAGCCGCTGCTCGTCACCGGCCTCTCCGATGCCAATCGCGCCAAGCGCCGCATCGTCACGTGGGACGACATCCCGAAGAACCTTGTCTCCGCCGTCACCGCCATCGAAGACCGCCGCTTCTTCCAGCATGGCGGCCTCGACTACTGGGGCATCCTGCGCTCCTTCGTCAACGACTACCTCCATCCCGGTCATCGCTACCGCGAAGGCGCGTCCACGCTCGACATGCAGCTGGCCAAGATGTTCTTCCTCTCGCCGGAGCGCACCTGGCACCGCAAATTTCTCCAGGTCATCATCACGCTCCAGTTAGAACATCGCTTCAACAAGCAGCAAATCTTCCAGATGTACGCCAACGAGGTCCCGCTCGGGCAGCACGGCAGCTTTGCCATCGAGGGCTTCGGCGAGGCCGCTCAGGCCTACTTCGGCAAAGACATCACTCAGCTCACGCTGCCGGAGTGCGCCACCCTCGCCGGCATCATTCAGAGCCCCAGCCGCCTGAATCCCTACACCCATCGCCAGCGCGCGCTCGAGCGCCGCAACCTCGTCCTCGACTCCATGGTCGACACCGGCGACATCACCAAAGCCCAGGCCGAGCAGGCGAAAGCCGCACCCCTCGGCGTCGTTGTCGGCGCTATCGACGCCGGCGAAGCCCCGTACTTTGTAGATCTCGTCCGCGATCAGCTCACGCAGCGCCTCGGCGATTCCGACTACAACGAGCAGGGCCTGCGCATTTACACCTCGCTCGATCCGCAGCTCCAGCAGGTCGCCCAGGATGCGGTGAACGAGGGCATGCAAACCGTGGACAAGCTGGTCACCGCGCACTTCGCGCGCCTGGCGCGCATCGCCGAGCGCAAAGGCCAGGCCCCGCCCAAGCCGATCTACCCGCAGGTGGCTCTCATCGCGCTCAATCCCCATACCGGCCAGGTGCTCGCCCTCGTTGGCGGACGCAACTACGGCATCAGCCAGTTCAACCACGCCGTCTCGCACCGGCCCACCGGCTCCATCTTCAAGCCCTTTGTCTACGCCGCCGCCTTCAATACCGCGCTGGCCGGCACCCCGCTCACCAACACCAACGGAACCAGTGCTGTCTTCACGCCGGTCACCGTGCTGCACGATCAGCAGACCAGCTTCACCTACGGCGACAATCAGGTCTACACGCCGAAAAACTTTCAGAGCGAATACTTCGGCGACGTCTCCGCCACTGAGGCACTCTACCGCTCGCTGAACAACGCCACCATCTCCCTCGCCGAGATGGTCGGCCTGGACAACGTCGCTTCTCTCGCCAAGGCAGCCGGCATCACCTCGGTCGAAGCCACGCCCGCCATGGCCATCGGCTCCTACGACGCCACGCCGATGCAGATGGCCGGCGCCTATACCGTCTTCGCCAACGGCGGCATCAAGATCGATCCCTGGATGCTCGCCTCCGTGCGCGCGCCCAACGGCGATGTCATCGCCGATTACGCGCCGCAGACCAAGCCTGTCCTCGACCCGCGCGCTGCCTTCCTCACCGTCAGCATGATGGAGCAGGTCCTGAACAATCCCCACGGAAGCGGCGCGGGTGTCCGCAACATGGGCTTCCGCTCTCCGGCAGCAGGGAAGACCGGCACATCCCACGACGCCTGGTTCGCGGGATTCACCAGCAATCTTCTCTGCGTCGTCTGGGTGGGCAACGACGACTACAGCGACATCAAGATCGAAGGCGCGCATGCCGCCGGCCCGGTCTGGGCAGACTTCATGAAGAACGCGGTGAAGCTGCCGCAGTATTCAGATACCAAAGATTTTGTCCCCCCGCCCGGGGTTGTTCAGGTGCAGCTCGACCGCACCACCAATCTGCTCGCCGACGCTGCTTGCCCCGAGGACTACACCGCCGCCTTCCTGGACGGTACCCAGCCCACCGACACCTGTGATCACTCCATAGGCGATCAGCGCAACATCTTCCAGAAGATCTTCGGACTCGGACAGCGCCCCGCTGCCCAGGGGCCTCAGCCGCCGCGCGTCGCGCAGCAGCCCGCCGCGCCGCAGCAACAACAGACGCAGACCGTACCCGTGCAGCCAGCCCAGGCTCAGAACCAGCCCGCCGACCAGGATCAGGACCAGAAAAAGAAGAAGCACGGCTTCTGGTCCAAGCTCTTCGGCAAGAAAGATGATAAGCAGCAGGACCAGAACAACCCTCAGCAGTGACAGATCACTTTCCATGCGCAGGCTGCGGGTGCCCCATGTCTGCCCGTGGTCGGCAGACATGGAAACTGACCACTGATTCCTGAGTCCTGACTCCTGATCCCTAACCGCTATACCCTGCCTTCATGCGCAAACTCACCATCGCCACGCATCGCAAGCGCGAGATCATCGACATCACCGAGAAGGTCGAGTCCACCCTGCCCAGCGACTCCGGCATCTGCTGTCTGAACATCCTGCACACGACTGCCGCGCTGACCACCGCCGACCTCGACCCCGGAACCGACCTCGACATGCTCGACGCGTTCGAGGCGATGATGCCGAAGCTGCACTACCGGCATCCGCACAATCCCGCGCACGTGCCCGACCATATTCTGTCGTCCCTGATCGGCACCGCCCTCACCCTGCCCGTCGACTCCGGATCGCTGGTCCTCGGCACCTGGCAGCGGGTCATCCTCGTCGAACTCGACGGCCCCCGCTCCCGCGAGCTAACCCTGGCGTTCCTCAAGGCCAGTTGAAATCGGTGAGCCCGGCCCTGAGTTCCTAAACCCTGAACGCTATACCCTATACGCTGCTGTTACACCTTCACCTGAAACTTCGGATCCCCGCCCGCCGTCGTGTTCCCCTCGGCCTTCACCGCCGCCTCCGCCGCCTGGAAGCCGATCTTCGAATGCGTCCCGTCGCAGAACGGCTTGTTCACCGACGCGCCGCACCGGCACAGCGAGAAAGCCGGCTTGCCCGTCAAATCCCACTCCCGCCCATCGGCATCCACCAGCTTCACCGGCCCTTCCACGCGATACGGACCATTGGGACGAACCGTAATCTTCACCTCAGACATGCACCATCACTCCTGGAGAAATTGAGATCAAACTCACATTTCCCAGTCTACCTGCGAGAACAGCGGGGCATTCGGACGGTCTCCGGCGCACGCTTGCTGTTGCTCCCGCCCATCCATAGCCTGAAAGCGTCATACTCGCCCCGCTCGCCGGCGTAGACAATAGAATCATCCCCTCGCGGTGTGCCGTTCTCTCGTCCCCATCCGCCGCAGGGCCGTTGTCCATGACTCCGTCCGTCGCCCAGCACCCGGCCACCCAGCAGCCATCCGCCGCCGTGTCCTCCGCCCAGCCTGCGCGCCCACTCGACCGCTGGATATTTCCCGCACTCGGCGTACTCTCCCTCATCGCCTCCTGCGTCCTTTACTCGCTCCAC
>DASYYN010000156.1:0-12031 GCA_035933815.1 Acidobacteriaceae bacterium | reverse complement strand
TACACGGCGAACCAGCAGGACCTCATCACCCGCGCGGCGAAGGTGCTGCATGCCGCTCGCCAGCGCGGCATCCTGGTCATTCATGTCCGCGTGGGCTTCCGCGCCGGATTGCCGGACATCAGCCCACGAAATCCGCTTTTCAGCGCCCTGCGCAGCTCCACGCAGCACCAGCAACTCTTCACCGGCGAAGCCGGCGAAGTTCATCCGGTACTCGGTCCCGCACCCAACGACGTGGTCATCGTCAAGCATCGCGTGAGCGCGTTTGCCGGCACAGATCTCGAGAGGATCCTGCGCGCGAAGGAGATCGACACCATCGTCCTTTTCGGCATCGCGACCAGCGGCGTCGTGCTCTCGACACTGCTCGAGGCCAGCGACGCCGACTACCGCACCATCGTTCTGCGTGACTGCTGCGCCGACCTCGACAGCGAGGTGCACCGCTGCCTGGTCGAGAAGGTATTCCCGCGCCGAGGCACGGTCTGTGACGCCTCCGAATTTCTGGAGTCAACCTGGTCGTGACTCTGCGCTCGCTCGGGCTCTGCCTTCTGCTCTTCGGGGGACTGGCCTTCGCAGCGCACGCTCAGCAGCCCGGCTCGGCGCCGTCCGGCAAAACGGTTCCGGCGCTCCTCGTCAGCGACATCCACTTCGATCCGTTTCACGATCCCGCGAAGGCCAAACAACTCAGCTCCGCGCCGGCGAGCCAGTGGCAAGCGATCCTGTCAGCGCCAGATTCCGCCAGTCAGCCGCAGGCCTTTGCGGCCCTGCAGAAGAATTGCGGCGCGCGCGGCGTGGATACTCCGTGGGCGCTGCTGCGCTCCAGTGTCGGTGCGATGCGCAGGCACGCGCCGCACGCCCAGTTCATCGCGGTCAGCGGAGACCTGGTCGTCCACGGCTTGCCCTGCCGCTATCACGCGCTGCTCCCTGGAGAATCACACGCGAGCTACGAAGCGTTCGTCGAGAAGACCCTGCAGTTCGTCATCGAACAGCTCAGGGCAGCATTCCCCGGTGTCCCCATATATGTCGCACTCGGCAACAATGACACCGGCTGCGGCGACTACCACCTGGATCCCGACAGCGCGTATCTGAGAGCCACCGCGCAGATCGTCGCGGCGGGAGTGCCCCCCGCCGAGCGCCGTTCCGTCGAGAAGCAGTTCCGAGCCGACGGTTCCTACAGCGTGCCGCTCGCGCCGCTCCGTCACACGAAGTTGATCGTGCTGAACGATCTGTTCTTCACGCCGCAGTACGCCTCCTGCACAGGACAGCCGAATCCCGCTCCCGCGCAAGCCGAACTCGATTGGCTCTCACGGCAGCTGGAGCAGGCGCAGAAAGCCGGCGAGCACGTCTGGGTCATGGCACACATTCCGCCGGGCGTGAATGCCTTTGAAACGGTGCGGCGCTTCAGAAATCTCTGCTCCAGCGAAGCTCCGGAGTCGTTCCTGATTCCTGGCGACTCCGCCCGCCTCGATGCGATTCTCCAGCAGCACGCCCCGCTTGTCCGCCTCGTGGTCTTCGGCCACACCCACATGGACGAAATGCGCGTCCTTTCGTCCGGCATAAACGCTGGCGATCAGTCCCCCACGCCTGGCCACCTGACGGCAGGTCCAATCGCGATCAAGCTGGTGCCGTCCCTCTCGCCCGTTGACGGCAATCATCCCGCGTTCACCGTGGCCGAGGTCGAGCGCAGCGGCACGCTGAAGGACTACTCCGTAGTCGTCGCATCGAATCTCATCGGCATTGGCACAATGTGGTCCCAGGAGTACGACTATGCCGAGACCTACCATGAGCCGGACTTCTCGGGCGATTCGGTCGTCGACCTGGTTCGCAAATTCGAGCACGACCCCAAAGCGCAGACCCCCGCGAGCCAGCAATACATCCAGCACTACTACAAGGGCAGCGTTGCAGGCGCGCTGGCCCCCTTCTGGCCGCAGTACGAGTGCTCTCTCGAGAACCTCAAGCCCGACGACTACACCCGCTGCGTCTGTTCCCGGCAGAAATAGGCACTCCTCCGGGTTGCCGGATGCCGGGTGCCCCATGTCTCCTGAATTTGGGAGACATGGGACGCGTCTCAGTGCTCGCTGAACATCTGCATCACGTCTTTGCGCAGCGCCACCCGGCTTGACTCGCGCGTGTAGAACATGTGCCCACCCGGGAACTCGTGCACGCTCACGCGCCCCGGATCGCCCATCACCGGCATCTGGTTCACTGTAAGGATCGAGCCCATAAAGGGGCACGACAGGTCGTTCCACCCGTGTACGATCATCACCCGCAGCTTGGGATCGGCGCTGACCGCCTCCCGCAGCTGCGTTGCCGACCCTGTGCGCAGGTCCTGGTCGCGATTCCAGTTGCGATTCACGTCGTAGGAGAGCGCGTTGTACCGCGCATCGACCTTCCAGCCGACAGTGTGCGTTACGAAATTCACCATCGCCGTTGTCGTTGGCGCGATGATGCTCGCCAGAATCGGATCGCTCGACTTCTGCTCCGGCGAATAGGGGAACGGGTCGAACGACGTCACGTTCGAGTCGTACACCGATCCGAGTTTCCCCTGCTCGCGGTGCACCTCGCGCAGATACGCGCCCGTCTCCAGCCGCCCGCCGGAAAACTTCACGAACTCCGGATCGAGCCCCGTCATTTCCGTCACCTTCTTGATCATCGCGTCGGTCGCCGCCGGGTCGGAGTGCCCATGCACCAGCGTCGTCAGATAATCGCCCAGCGTGTAGTCAATGACAGACTTCATCGCCTCCGGCGTCAGCTTGCCCTGGCGCTCCAGGTTCGAGGCGGTAATCGAAGGCAGCGTAACCAGCCACGGCAGCGGCGACAGATCGCCATTCTGTTCGATCGTCGGATTCAGATACGGCGACACCAGCACCACGCCATTCATCGCTACGCCCAGCTGCGACTGCAGGAAATACGTGATGCGCGGGCCGCGGAATCCGCCGTAGCTCTCGCCGACCAGATACTTCCGCGACTCCAGCCGGTCATTCTTCACCAGCCAGTCGTAGATCGCGCGCGACAGGTACTCGATGTCCGGTTCGGTCGTGAAGAAGAGCTTCCGCGTCTCGTCGGCATTCACCAGCGAGCGGCTGAATCCCGTGCCGATCGGATCGATGAACACAAGGTCGGTGAAGTCGAGCCACGTGCCGGGGTTATCGCTGAGCGCCGCGGGATCCGACGGGCTGTCGCCCTCGTTGCCGATGCCGTTCAGGTGTTTCGGCCCGATGGCGCCGAAGTTCAGGAACACCGACGACGCTCCCGGTCCGCCGTTCAGCGCAAAGGTCACTGGCCGATTCGCCCCCGCTACCGTGTAGGCGGTGTACACCAGTTCGCCGGCCGTCTTGCCGTCGCCGTCGCGCACCGGCAACGTCCCGATCGTCACCGTGTAATTCAGCTTCTTACCATCGAGCGTGATGCTCTGCTCTGTGTGCGTGTCGGGCGGCAGCGGAGGCAGCTTGTTCGCGTCTTCCTTTTGTCCGGCAGGTGCCGCGGGCTTTTCGGCTGGACTGGCGGCCGGAGCGGTCTGGGTCCGCTGACGCGAGTCGTTATCGTTCTGCGCGCGCGCCGAGCCGAGGGCCAGCGCGAGACAGCCTGCGAGTGTGAGGGCAGAGAAGAGGCGAATCCCGGAAACGTTCATGCGTACGAATATATTGCAGCCCGCGATTTGTAGCTGGGTCGTTAACACAACGCCAGAATTCACGGGTCAAATGGCCGGTTGCATGGTAGAGTGCAGCCGAGGAGGAGCCCCACGTGACGCTCCGCGACTTCATCGGCAAGCAGTTCATCGACATTATCCAGTGGAACGAGCCGGAGGACGGCATTCTCGCCTGGCGATATCCCATGCGCGACATGGAAATTCAAAATGGCGGCCAACTCACGGTCCGCGAATCGCAATTGGCGGCCTTCGTCAACGAGGGGCGCATCGCCGATGTCTTTGGCCCCGGCATGCACACCCTGAATACGCACAACCTGCCCGTTCTGACCGACCTGATGAACTGGACCAAGGAATTCAAGTCGCCCTTCAAGTCCGACGTGTATTTCTTCTCCACGCGCCTGCAGATCGACCAGAAGTGGGGCACGGCCACGCCCATCACCTTTCGCGAGAAGGAATTCGGCGCCGTCACGCTGCGCGGTTACGGCATCTACTCCTACCGCATCGCCGACCCGAAGAAATTCTTCCTCCAGGTCAGCGGCACGCGCGAAATTTACTATGCAAGTGATCTGGAAGGGCAGCTGCGCGACACCATCGTCGGCCGCATGACCGACATCTTCGCATCGAGCGCCGTCTCCTTCCTCGATATGGCCGCCAACCAGGCCGTCTTCGCCGACAAGATCTCCGACGCGATGAAGCCCACCTTCGCGAATCTCGGCCTCGAGCTGAACCACTTCGTCGTCGAGAACATTTCGTTGCCGGAAGACCTGCAGAAGATCATGGATCAGCGCATTGGCGTGAGCATGGCCGGAGACCTGAGCCGATTCACGCAGCTCGAAGCCGCCGAATCGCTGCCGATTGCCGCTGCCAATACCGGAGGAGCTGCCGATGCCGGAGTCGGCCTCGGAGCAGGCATGGCCATGGCGCAAACCATGATGGGCGCCATGAAGAGCGCTGCAGCCGGGACTACCGTGACCGCGCCGGCCGCTCCAGCCCCCGGCGCAGCCACAAAGTTCTGCACCAATTGCGGCCAGTCCATCCCGCGCGCCGCAAAATTCTGCCCGGAGTGCGGCCAGTCCCAATGAACTGCCCTGCGTGTGGAGCGCCGATGAAGCTGGGGAGCGCAGAAGATTCGCTCACCTGTCCCTACTGCCACAGCGTTTATTTCCCTGAGAAGAACGACGACGGCGTTCGCGTGCTCGGCGATTCGGCGGATGAATCCTGCCCGATCTGCTCGATCACGCTGAAGGAAGGCTCGCTCGACACGGTCCGCATCCGTTACTGCACGCGCTGTCACGGCATGCTCATTCCCATGGATAGCTTCGCTGCGCTGGTCGACGCCGTCCGCGCCGGCAGCGAAGGTGCGGTCATTACGGCGAAGCCTGATCCCGACGAGATCAAGCGCAAGCTCACCTGCCCGCATTGCCACCGGCCGATGGATTCGCATTTCTATGCCGGACCCGGCCACGTCGTCATCTCCGACTGCGAGCACTGCAACCTGAACTGGCTCGACCACGGCAAGCTGCAGCGCATTGCCCACAGCGCCGACGCCTTCCGCGACTGCTGAGGCGATATGGGTACGCGAGCTCCGAGCCGGCAGCGCGGCGTGCAGCCGCACCGGAAAATCATCGTGGAAGTCGCGACGAGCGCGGACGGTTTCATCGCGCGCCCCGACGGCGATATCTCGTGGCTCGAAAGCCCGCGGCTCAAAGGGAACTACGGGATGGCCGCCTTCGTGAAGACCATCGACAGCATTGTGTGGGGCCGTAAGACCTACACAAAGGGAGTCGAACTCGGAATGAAGGCCGGCGGTTTCGGCCCGAACATCAAAAACTACGTGTTTTCACGCAAGCCGCAGGGGCAGCTGCTACGGGGATTCGAGTGGGTGAAGGAGCCGATCAGGACCTTTGCACGCGGCCTGCGGGCGCAGCCCGGAAAAAACATCTGGATGATGGGAGGCGGCGAGATCATCGCGGCGTTTCTGGATGAAGGGGAGATCGACGAGTTCAGCATCCACCTGATTCCGATTTATATCGGCGAAGGCATACCGCTGATCAGGCCCCAGGATCGGTCCATTCCGCTCGAACTGCTCTCGACCAAAAAGTTTGCTGACGGCGTCGTGCATCTGCACTACAGCGTCCTCAAAAATCCAGGGTCGCCGAAATCTTCGCGGTAATTCCCGGCGTTCACGGCAGCGCAAACGCCACGTAGCTCCCGCCGGTCGGACCCTTCGGATCGCGCCCGCCGCTCGCCGCAATGACCAGGTACTGTTTGCCATCCACTTCATATGTCGCCGGCGTCGCGATTCCCGCAAAGGGAAGCGTCGTCTCCCAGAGCAGCTTTCCTGTGCTCGCGTCGAAAGCGCGCAGTTTGCGGTCGTACACCGTCGCGCCGATAAAGAGCACTCCACCCGCCGTCACAACCGGACCACCATAATTCTCTGAACCCGTATTCGTCATGCCCTGAGCCGCCAGCGCCGGATACTCGCCGAGCGGAATCTGCCACAGATACTTGCCCGTGTTCAGGTCGAGCGCGCTCAGCGTTCCCCACGGCGGCGTGATCGCCGGATACCCGTCAGGGTCCAGGAATTTGCGGTAACCGGTGAAGCTGTAGCCCACGCCAGGACCGCCCGGCGTCAGGTCAGGACTATGCTCGCTGGTCTGCGCCACGCCCGTCCGCAAATACTCGAGCAGAGGGCCCAGTTTCGATGCATCGATGTTCGGCAGCCCCGGCATGCGGCCGCGACCATGCGTGATAATCGCCGCGATCTGGTCGTTGCTCAGGCGGTCGGTCACGCCGATCAGCGAAGGAAACGCCGGCGGCGATCCCGCACGATTCGCCCCATGGCAAATGGCGCACTGCGCGTTGTAAATCGCCGCGCCAGGTGTGGCGTGCGCCAGCGTCTTTTCCAGGCCGCCCATCCACGCCATCTCGTTGGCGTTCACGTAGAGCACGCCGGTCTTCGGATCGACCGCTGGCCCGCCCCACTCTGCGCCGCCGTCGAAGCCGGGAAACACCACGGTCTGCTGCCCCACAGCGAACGGCAGAAACTGCCCGCCGCTGCGGAAGGTCCGGAAGGTCTGCACCGCCCACGCATGCGCCTCCGGCGTGCGCGTCGTCAGCATGTCCTCGGTGAGCCGCTGCCGCTGAAAGGGAGCAGGCGCGGTCGGCATCGGTTGCGTCGGCGCAGTCTTCTCGCCCGGCACATCGCTCGCCGGATACGCATGCTCTTCAATTGGGAACAGCGGTTTGCCGGTCACGCGATCGAAGACGTACACCACGCCCTGCTTGGTCGTCTGCGCCACCGCGTCCACCGGCTTGCCGTCGTGCGTCACCGTGAGCAGCGCCGGAGGGGCAGGGAAGTCTCGGTCCCAGATATCGTGATGCACGCCCTGAAAATGCCACAGCCGCTTGCCGGTATTCGCGTCGAGCGCGATCAAAGAGTCGGCGAACAGGTCGTTGCCGATCCGGTCGCCGCCGTAAAAATCAAAGACCGCCGAGCCCGTTGGCACGTAGACGATTCCGCGCTTCTCATCGAGCGACATGCCCGCCCAGTTGTTCGCCGAGCCTGACGTCTTCCATGCATCCGCGGGCCAGGTGTCATAGCCAAACTCGCCCGGACGCGGGATGGTGTGGAAAGTCCAGCGCAGAGCGCCGGTCCGCATGTCGTAAGCGCGAATATCCCCCGGCGGCGCAGGCTCCGTCTCCGGATTCCGTCCGCCGACGATGATCAGGTCGCGATAAATCACTCCCGGCGATGTCAGCGCAATCGACTGCTTCTCGTAGCCCTCTTCGTCGCGCAGGCCCTTCCGCAGATCGATGCGCCCCTGCTCGCCGAAACTCGGAATCGGCCGCCCCGTCGCCGGATCGAGCGCGTAGAGATAATTCACCACGCCCGCGAAGAGCCGCGCCTCTTTGCCGTCGCTCCAGTAGCTCAGCCCGCGGCAAGGCTGCCGGTCCTGCACGCCTGAGTCGAAGACCCAAAGCTGCTTGCCCGTCGCCGCATCGAGCGCGAACACCTGGCCGCTGGGCGTGTAGGCGTACAGCGCGCGCCCAACGACCAGCGGATTCGTCTGGATGTCGCCGGTACTGCCCGTGTCGTAGCGCCAGACCATCTGCAGGCGCGCCACGTTGCTGCGATTAATTTGCGTCAGCGGTGAGTAGTGATTGCCGTCCACGCCGCCGTTATAGGCGGACCAGCCGGTGTCCTGCGAGTGGGCGGAAGCGGCAAGCAGAAGAGCAGCAGCGAGAGCGAAGCGTCTCAATCCGGGGTTCCTGGGTGGAGTCGCAACCAGTGTAATGCCCCGCAAATGAAATCGGCCGCCGAAGCGGCCCGGACGAACCAGAGAGGCCGGTCAGATCCCCAGCTTCTTCACTTCCTCGTTGTAGTACTTGCGGTACAGAATGTCCCACTCCTGGCTGCCTTCGGGAATGATGCGCCGCTGCGATTCGATCTTCTGCCGGGCAGCCTGATCGATGCGCATCTCTTCCAGCAGCAGGTGCTCGAGCGCCTTACGCGCTTCCTGGCGGATGGTGTTGCGGTCCTCCAGAAAATCGCACTCCGGCGTTTCCGCCAGAGTATCGGCGACCACGTGGGCCAGCTTGTTCAGCTTGTCGCGCGAGATTCTCACAGCACCGCCTTGTATTTGCGCGCCAGCTCGGTCTTCACCTTCTTGAACATCTCCGAATAGCTCGCGCCGCTCTTGCGCATCTCTTCCTGGTACGCGTCCAGAATCACGCGCACCTCCTCATTGATCCGGTCTTCGAGCGAAAGCTCTTCGAGCAGGGCGTTGTAGACGCGCTCCTGCACCACAGGAACCTTCGCAGTCTGGATCATTTTGGCGTCTATGAGCTGCTTCGTGGCGTGGCGCGCCAGATAACCAACGTACTCACGGGAAAAAATCATCGGAACTCATTCGGAATATAGCACATGCAATGGCGGCGGAAAGCCGGCGACGTTCCCGGCGCGCTGCGGAAATCTGGTCCCATGAGCGATTTGCGCTACACTGTAGTGCATGAGGTCCGAAGTCTACAGCTGGCGTCTGCCGCGGGAGCTGAAAACCAGCCTCGAGCAGGCCGCGCGCTCCAGGAAGAAGCCGGTGTCTTCCATCCTGGATGAGGCAGCTCGCGAGTGGCTGGAGAAGAACGCGCCTTCTCAGAATGACGAGGCGGAACAGCGTCGCAGGCGCGAAGCGCTGATGAAGTGCGCGGGCATTATTTCGGGTGGAGATCCTCGCCGCTCAGAAAAGGTGCGCGAAATAGTCCGTGCGCGCCTCAGGGAACGCCATGGCCGGCGCTCTCGTTGATACGGGCGCGATTGTCGCGTTTCTCGACAGACGGGATTACTGGCACGAGGCGTGCGTTCTCGCATTTCAGGAAGTTTCGTACCCGCTCATCACTTCGGAAGCCGTACTCACCGAAGCCTTTTACTTGCTGGGCCCGGACCGCAACGACGTAGAGGCGCTCTGGAGACTGATGCGCAGCGGACCGATACTGATGGCGCCTATCGATGACTCCGAACTGCCCGCCATCCATGCGCTCATGGACCAGTACTGGGATCGCCCCATGGACTTCGCTGACGCCACGCTGGTCTATCTCGCGAGGCGGGAATCGTTATCGACAATTCTGACGATCGATCGCTCCGATTTCGAAACCTACCGGATCGAGGGCAAGCGCAAATTCAGAATCCTGCCTGACCCTCGCCAGTAGCTCAGCCGGCAAATCGGGCGCCTCAGGCATCGTATCCTCGTCGTCCAGCGGTTCCCAGGAGGCGACGTTTCAACACCGCCTAAGAACGCTGGCCCCGTTTCCCCTGCCGAATCCGCCGGATCTCCTCCATCCGCTGCGCCAGCAGCTTCTCGCGGCCTTCCTGCGTCGGGTGGTACCAACGCCGCCCGCTCAGCGACTCTGGCAGGCACTCCATGTCGGCAACGCGGCCCTCCACGTCATGCGCATACTCATATTCCTTGCCGTAGTCGAGCTGCTTCATCAGCTTCGTCGGAGCGTTCCGGAGGTGCAGCGGCACCGGCTCCTGCCGCGTCGCCTCAATCTCGCTCAGCACCGCGCCATAGGCCGTGTAGAGGGCGTTCGACTTGGGCGCGAGCGCCAGATACACCGCCGCCTCCGCCAGCGCCAGATCGCCCTCGGGCGACCCCAGAAAATCCACCGTCTCCTTCGCCGAGAGCGCCAGATGCAGCGCCTCGGGAGACGCGAGACCCACATCCTCCACCGCCATCCGCACCAGCCGACGCGCCACGTACAGCGGATCCTCTCCGGCCTGCAGCATCCGCCCCAGCCAGTAGAGCGTCGCGTCGGCATCCGAATTCCGCACCGACTTGTGCAGCGCCGAGATCAGGTTGTAGTGCTCTTCGCCCTGCTTGTCGTACATCAGCACGCGCTGCTGTAGTGCCTCGGTGGCAATCTCGCGCGTGATCGCCCGCTCCGGCCCGCCAGCTTGGTTGTCCGTCGCCAGCTTCGCCGCGACCTCCAGCGCGTTCAGCGCATTGCGTGCATCGCCCGAGGCGTATCCCGCCAGCAACTCCAGTGCGCCGTCCGCTGCGGTCAGATTTTGCGTGCCGAGCCCGCGCTCCGAATCATCCAGCGCACGTCGCAGCAGCGTGACGATCTGCTCGTCCGTCAGCGCCTGCAGCACGTAAACCCGGCAACGCGAGAGCAGCGCTGAGTTGATCTCGAACGACGGATTCTCCGTCGTCGCCCCGATCAGCCGGATCGATCCTCGCTCCACCCACGGCAAAAACGCATCCTGCTGTGCGCGATTGAAGCGGTGAATCTCGTCGATGAACAGAATCGTCCGCGTGCCCCACGTCGCGGCTTTCTCTGCGTCGGCCATCACCTGCTTGATTTCCTTGATCCCGGCCAGCACCGCGGAGAACTCGATGAACGTGGCCTTAGTCGTCTCCGCGATGATCTTCGCCAGCGTCGTCTTGCCCACACCCGGCGGACCCCAGAAGATCATCGACGAGGCATCGTCGCGCTCGATCTGGACGCGCAGCGGCTTGCCCGGTCCCAGCAGATGCTCCTGCCCCAGAAACTCGTCGAGCGTGCGCGGACGCATCCGCTCCGCCAGCGGTGCTGCAACGGCCCTGCTCGACTGCGTCTCCGGAGCCGGATTGAAGAGGCTCATGCCGTCTCCATCATCGCTCATTCGGGCTCGCGACGGCTGCCTCCACGCTGCGTGGGCGCGTGCGAGGCCTGCCGTACCCGGCTCAGAACCTACGCCGACGCAGTGGGGAACTTCAGCACTTGGCAGCGGCTGCGGTTTATCCTGCGCGAGGAGCGGACCTTCGTTCAGGGGAACCTTGAATCTTGCGCCCGTTCCAAACCGAGCTGAGGGAAGCAACCAGGAGCCGCTATGACCACGCAGCTTGAAAAGGCCCGGGCATTTCGCGCCCTGCACCAGCGCAAGCGCACATTCCTTCTCCCCAACCCGTGGGACCCAGGCACTGCGCGGCTGCTCGCGCAGCTCGGGTTCGAGGCGCTCGCGACCACCAGCGCCGGCTACGCGTTTTCGCAGGGCGTTCTGGATCGTCAGGTCGGCCGCGACGCCATGATGGCGCACGTTGCGGACATCGCCGCCGCCACGGATTTGCCCGTGAGCGGCGATCTGGAAAATGGATATGCCCATGAGCCCGAGGCCGTCGCGGAGACGATTCGCCTGGCCGCTGCTCATGGCCTGGTCGGCGGCTCCATCGAGGATGCAACCGGGAATGACTCTGATCCGATTTACAAGCTCGAGCATGCCGAGGAGCGGATCCGCGCCGCGGCGGAGGCAGCGCATTCTCTCCCATTCCCCTTTACACTGTGCGCGCGGGCAGAAAACTTCCTGCATAAGCGGCCCGACCTGAAAGACACGATCGCCCGGCTGCAGGCGTACCAGCTGGCCGGCGCGGACGTGCTCTACGCCCCCGGGCTCACGAACAGGGAAGAGATTGCCACGGTGGTCCGGGAAGTCGACCGGCCCGTGAATGTGCTGGCCGGAATGCCAGGGCTCGAGCTCAGCCTTGAGGAGTTGTCCGCGCTCGGAGTGCGGCGCCTGAGTACGGGGAGTGCCCTGGCCCGAGCCGCGCTAGGCCGATTCCTCCAGGCAGCCCACGAAATGCTGGACGCGGGCACGTTTCGCTTCGTAGACGAAGCCGCCGCGGCATCTCGCGATGTGGTTCCGCTGCTGCAGGCCTTTGCGCGATCGTCGCAGCGGGACATGCAATGAGGCGGATGAGCATCATCCGATCCGACATGCCTGCAACATTGCACTATGCCGCCGCTCGTCACCAAAAGCTTGACGGGCGAAATCCGCGCGTTGTAGATAATCGAGGCATCTGCGCCAGGAGGCGAACGATGCGCTGGCCTGAGCAAATCCGGATGCGCCTCAGA
>DASYYN010000145.1:0-14328 GCA_035933815.1 Acidobacteriaceae bacterium | reverse complement strand
GCCACAAATACAGAGAATCCTGCCGAGTTCTGGCGAGCGCCGTCCCCCGTTGTCCAACGGCTTTTTGCGAATCAGGCGGCGTTCCTCGGGCTCGTGCTGAGCTGAACGCGCTCCTGACCGGGCGCGAAAGGCGGATCGTAAGGCGGAGGTAGGACCGTGAAACGCATTCTCCAGAATATGAAGACCGGGTTCGGAGACGAGGGCGGCCAGACGCTGATTCTTGTCGTGATGTCGTTGGTTGCCCTGATGGGCTTCGCCGGCCTTGCAATCGACGTGGGCAACCTGCGGGCCGACGAGCACAAACTGCAGCAAGCTGCTGACGCCGCCGCTATTGCCGGTGCGCTGGAGATCAGCCAATGCGGTACCCTCACAGCCGGCACCGCCTGCAGCAAAATGACGGCAGCTTCGGGAATGGCGATGGTCGAAAACGGGATGACCCTTACCGGATTTTCGAGTACTACCCCGACCAGCACTAACCTGTACACGGACTGCGCCACCATTCCGAGTACCACCACCGATTTGACGCTCATGGTGAACTGGGCGCCTTGCCTCGCCGGCTCGAAGACAGCCGATCCCAATTATGGCAACTCCAAGGTTGTCGAGGCGCAGGTCGCGCAAACGGAAGGGACCTACTTCGCCAGCCTCTTCGGATTAGGAACGGTGAGGCTCTCTGCCCATGCTGAAGCTGGGCTGGTTGATTCGGCCTACTGCGTGTACGTCCTGAATAATGGATCGACAACGGGCGTCCTCAAGGTCAGCAGCGGCGGTCAGTTCACGGCCTACTGCGGCGTGCAGGATAACGGCAACCTCGACGAGAAGGGTGGTTCCCACATCAAATCGACTCTGCTGGACGTCGCGGGTACGATCACCGGCTCGAGCAATCAGACGCAACCCACCGCTGTCCACGCTCCTCAAGTCGCCGATCCGATGAATATTCTGCAGAGCGAGGAGCCCGCTTTCAGCGATCCCGGCAGTTGCGGCTCGTTCACCTACAACGGGACCACATTTGTTACCTCCGACAGCAAAACCATCACCATCACAAGCAGCAGCATCAGCAATGGAACCGCCTCCGCCTCAATTTTGTCCGGAGTTCCGCTGAGTCTCAACCCGGGTACGTATTGCGGAAGTATCGATCTCAAGAGCGGTGGTCAGCTTTACCTGAATAACACCACCGCGAACAATGCAGACGGGACGAACAATGGCAGCATGTTTGTGTTTGACGGCAACATCACCGCCGAGACCAATGCAGGCAACGGCGGCTCCGGGACGAATTGCGGGGGCAGTTCCTGCACGATTTCAGGGCAGAACATAACCATGTATTTCGCGAATCAGGGCAACATGACGATCAACAACGGCAACGACGTCAACCTCGTCGCTCCGAGCGCTGGAACGTATGCGGGTGTCCTGTATTTCGCGCCTCCAACGAACACCTCCACTCTGACGATTGACTCTGGGGCGAAATCGGTCTGGCAGGGAATCGTCTATATGCCTGGCGGCACTGTCGACGAAAATGCCGGTGGCAATTTGGCGGCGTACACGATGTTTCTCGCGAATCAGGTTGATCTGGCCGGCGGTTCAAAATTCACCATAGGCGCCGACTACTCCTCGTTGCAAAATGGGGATCCGATCAAGACAACCGTTGCGCTCATGGAGTAGGCGATGAGGCGTCCTCTGATAATTCGCATCCTCAGCGGCCGTGACGGCCAGGCGCTGGTCGAGACAGCCCTGACCGCCACGCTGCTGATCACGCTGCTTCTGGCAGCCATTGACTTCGGGCGCGCCTACTACATGCTCGTCGAACTGAAGGGCGCAGCTCACGCGGGTGCGCTTTATGGAGCGCAATTTCCGACGGACAAGCAGGGAATGATATCCGCGGCCCAGAGCGACGCGACGGACTTCACTATGAGTTCAACGCCGACTGCCGACTGGGGATGTGAATGCTCCGACGGGACGAAAGCGACGGCCGAATCCGGTGGAAGCTGCACCATAACATGCACGACCACGAACGAGGTCTATTACGTTTGGGTGACGACAAACACGACCTACAGTCCACTCGTTCCGTGGCCCGGCATTCCGTCATCGATGACTCTGACAGAAACAGTGCAAATGCGTGCGGCGGTTCCGTAAACATGAAAATCATCAGCAAAATTCGCGCTGGACATAAAGAGGAGCGAGGCGAAACGCTTCTTGAGTTTGCCCTGTCAGCCGTAGTCGTCTTCATGCTCCTCTTTGGCATCATGGAATTCTCCCGCGCCATGTACATCTATCACTTTATGTCGTATGCGGCGCAGGCCGGTACGCGGTATGCCGCCGTGCGGGGTTCAAGCTGGAGCAAAGCATGCGCTTCTCCCACCAGCAGCAGCTACTCGGGAGTAAACATTTCAGCCGATTGCTACGCCAGCGCAGATAACATCAAGGGCTACATTATGGGGATTACCCCCCCAGGTGTGGATCTAAAGTCGCTAACCATTACGCCCAAATTCTGCGGCAACGTCGCCAGTCCGAGCGCGGGCTGTACGACCTGGACCAGCGGTTCGACAATCACAGCTGCGGGAGTGGATTGCACCGCCAGTTCGACGACCGGCGTGGCAGATAATCCCGGCTGCCTGATCCAGGTAGCAGTCAGTTACAAATTCACCTTTATCGTGCCGTTCTGGTCCCAGACGCCATCTCTGACTGCCTCTTCCATGCAGATCATCCAGCAGTAATTTCAATCCTGCACGAGCCCGCTTGAGCCCCCGATGCCAGGGGCTTGCCTGCGTTTGACAATCCCTTCTGCCACCCCGGACAATGCTGCTGGGCGACCCGCTTTGCGGGAAGCCGTCCCCAATCCCGGAACATCAGAGCCGCAGCCGCAGATGAGCATTCCCGACCGCTTTCGACTCGACGGTAAAACCGCGCTCGTTACCGGAGCAGCCACCGGCCTTGGTGCTGCCATCGCCGTCGCTCTTGCAGAATCGGGCGCCGCGGTGGCCTGCCACGGCAATCGCCGCCCCGCCACCGATACGGAACAGCGCATTCATCAGCTGGGCGGAAAAGCGCGCAGCTTTGCCGCCGATCTCAGCAGCCCTGTCGGCGCCGACCAGCTCTTCTCGGAAGTCTCGTCCGCGATCGGCGCTCCCGACATTCTGGTGAACAACGCCGGCATGATTCACCGCGCTGCCGCTACCGAGCATTCGCTCGAGGCCTGGATGCAGGTGCTGCAGGTGAACCTGACCAGCGCCTTCCGCCTCTGCCAGCTGGCCGGCCGCGAAATGCTCAGCCGCCGCGGCGGCAAGATCATTAACATCGCCTCCATGATGTCGTTCCAGGGCGGCATCCGTATCGCTGCGTACACCGCCTCCAAAGGCGGCATCGCCCAGTTGACGAAGGCTCTGGCGAATGAATGGGCGTCCGGCAACGTGCAGGTCAATGCCATTGCCCCCGGCTATTTCCGCACCGAAAACACCTCGGCCCTCCAGCAGGACGAAACCCGCAACCGGCAAATCCTCGACCGCATCCCTGCCGGCCGCTGGGGTGAGCCCGAAGATCTGGCCGGAGCTGCCGTCTTCCTCGCGTCGCCGGCCAGCGACTACATCACCGGAACCGTGCTCGTCGTTGACGGCGGCTGGTTGTCCCGCTAGAGGATTCAGCTATGGCACGACAAAAAGTCACCCCGATTGCTCCACCACCGGCCGAAAAAGAAACCGCTGACAAGTCTCAGCTCGGCGGCGACCCGTATCAGTTGCAGAGCCTCGACCGCGCGGTTTCCGTCCTCGATCTGCTCGGCGAGAGCGAAGGCCCGCTCGGTTTGGCCGACGTTTGCGAACGCATGGACCTGCACAAGAGCACCGCGCACCGCGCTCTGATGGTGCTGGAGCGCACCGGCCTGATCGAGCGCACGCCGGAAAACCGCTTCCGCCTCGGCCTCAAGCTCTACGAGCTCGGCAGCCGCGCCATCGAGCAGATCGATCTCCGCGCGCGCGTGCAGCCCTGGTTCCGCCGCCTCTCCGCGCAGGTCGGCGAAACCGTCCACCTGGGCGTTCTGCAGAAAAGCAAAGTCGTCTATCTCGACAAAGTGGAACCCAGCAATCGCCGCGTCTGGCTCGCTTCGCGCATTGGCGCGTCGAACCCGGTCTACTGCACGGCGATGGGCAAAGCCATGCTGGCCTTTCTGCCGCCGGATTCCGCCGCCGAGATCATCTCGCGCGTCCGCTTCGTGCGCTTTACGCCGCGTACGCTCTGCACGGCGGAAGCTCTGCAGCGCTCACTCGAGCGCGTGCGCCGCCGCGGCTATGCCATCGACGATGAAGAAGTGGAATGCGGCGTCCGCTGCATCGGCGCCCCCATTCTGAACGAGAGCGGATTTCCCATCGCGGCGGTCAGCGTCTCCGGACCGTCTTCGCGCATCACGCAGCAAAGCGTGCCCGGCATCGCCGAACATCTGCTCCGCTGCTGCCGCGAGATCTCAGCGTCGCTGGGAACCCGCGAGCGCCGCCGTGCCACCGCACCGTCTCCATTCCTGAAGCATTACGGCGCCTGAGCTTCACGGCTCGTGGATCTTCACCACGACCGAGCTGTAGATCGTCCCCACCGGGATGAGCAGCTGGTGCGGCGTTCCCGCGTGCACCGTCACCATGTCGCCCGGGTTCAGCGTCTGCTCCTGCCCGCCAACGATTTTGGATCCATGCGTCTCGCCGTCCGCATTGGTCTTCGCATCCGGCACCGTCCCGCCGGTGATCAGCGTCGCCGATCCCTGCTCCACCATCATCACGTCATCCCAGTGCGCATGGATCTCCGCCCCGCCGCTCACCGAGCGCACCGAAAGCTGCAGCTTGTAGCTGCCGTAGTCCGCCAGCGTCGCGCCGCTGCTGCCTTTCGCCTTCGCCTCGGCAATCAGCGGCTCGATCCTGGCCTTCACGTCCTTCTGCAGGAAAACGGGCTGCTGCGCGCCAGGCTCCTGCGCAGCCGGCATTACCGTAGCCGCCAGGTGCGCCTGTGGAGCCGGATGGCTCTGTGCAAGCACCGGAACCGCAAAAGCAACCGCTGCTGCTACGAATAGCTGTTTCATTCCGCGCTCCTTCTTTCACCCGCGTCTATCGCAGGGTCGTCACCGGCGCCGGATCCATATCCGCGTAGTCCTGATTCTCGCCGCCCATGCCCCAGCAGAAACTGTACGCCTGCGTGCCCATGCCGGCGTGTATCGACCAGCCCGGCGACACCACGATATCGCGATCCTTCATCACCAGGTGCCTCGTCTCGTCCGGAGGCCCCATCAGGTGGAAGACGCGCGCATCCTCCGGCACATTGAAGTACATATAGATTTCCGAGCGTCGCATGTGCGTGTGCGGGGGCATCGTATTCCACGCGCTGCCCGTGTGCAGATGCGTCACGCCCATCACCAGCTGGCAGCTCCGCGCGCCCTCCAGATGCACGTACTTGCAGACCGTCCTGTGATTGCAGGTTTCCGGGCTGCCGATGGTCGTCGGATTCGCTTGCTCCTTCCGCACCACCGCCACGGGAAACTCGCTGTGCGCCGGGTAGCTGAGCAGGTAAAACACCGCCGGCCGGTCCTTCGACTTCGACTCGAACTGCACGTCGTGGTTTCCGCGCCCGATGTACATCAGGTCCAGATTGCGCAGCTCGCAGCGCTGGCCGCCGACGCGCACAAATCCATCTCCGCCGATGTTCAGCGCGCCCAGTTCGCGCCGCTCGGTAAAGTACTCCGCGCGCAACTCGGGATACGTCGGCAGCACCAGCGGTTTCTCCAGCGGAGCCGCCATGCCAACCACGGACCGGTCCAGATCCACGTACGCCAGCCGCAGCGCGCCCGGCTCGTACAAGTTATCGAGCAGAAACGTCGAGCGGAGTTCCTCCGTGGTCATTCGCGGATACCGTACAGGATCCGCCATCAGCACCGTTTTCATCGATTCACTCCTGAATGCCCCTGGATTGCGGCGCGAATCTTCTGTCTACCACATGGACGATAGCCGTCGTTAGCGCGCAGGCCTCTCGCCGTCCCAGAGCGCGGGACAGGCTCATGATGGCTGGTTCACAATCGGCAGCACCGCCGGCTGCGGCACCGGATGAAAATGCGCGTGAATCGCCTCGGCCGTCCGGGGTGGCACCACTGCCGCCAGCGCTTCCAGGCTCGCTCCCGCCACGCTGCGCTGGCTGCCAAAATGTTCCAGCAGCCTCTGCCGCGTGCGCGCGCCCACGCCCGGAATCGACAACAGCTCCGATTCGCGGTCGCGCATCTCGCGCCGCTTGCGATGATACGTAATCGCAAACCGGTGTGACTCGTCGCGGATCTGCTGGATCAGGTGCAGCACCGGCGATCTGCGGTCGAGCACCACCGGCTCGTCCTCCTGTCCGTACAGGTAAATAATCTCCTCGCGCTTGGCGATCGATGCCAGGGGCTGCGTCGTCAGGCCCAGCTCTTCCAGCGCCGCCGCTGCTGCGTGCAGTTGGCCCAGCCCGCCATCAATCAGGATCAGGCTCGGCATCTCCTGCTTTTCTTCCACAACGCGCCGATACCGCCGGGTCACAACTTCGCGCATCGCTGCAAAGTCATCCACGCCCTCGACGGTCCTGATCTTGAATTTCCGGTAGGCCGACTTCTTCATTTCGCCGTCTTCCCACACCACCATCGACGCCACTGTCTCCGCGCCCTGAATATGTGAAATGTCAAAGCACTCGATCCGCTTCGGTGGATGCTCCAGCACGAGCGCGTCCTGCAGCGCGCTCTGCACCGCTTTCCGGCTCGGCTGCAGGACCCGGAAGCGCTGATCGTAGCTTTGTTTCGCGTTCTGTCCCGCCAAATCTACCAGCGACCGCTTCTCGCCGCGTTGCGGAACTGCAATCTCGACACGATGTTTCGTCTGCTCCGCCAGCAATCCCGCCAGCGTCTCCCGGTCGCTGAAGTCCACCGGGACGAACACGTTCTTCGGCACGTAATGCTGATCGATGTAAAGCTGCTTCAGCAGGGCAGAGAAGAACACCGCTGGATCAAACGTCGCCTCCGCGCTCGCAGCCGTGTCCGCGTCTTCGACCGGCTCGGCCACGACGAACTCCGGCAGATCCTCCCAGAAGAACTCTCTCCGGTCCACAATCTTTCCGCCGCGCAGGTGAAACAGGTTCACCGCGATCATTCCGTTTTCGTAGTGGAACCCGAAGACGTCCGCATCATCGTCTTCCGCCGATGCGATGCGCTGCTTCTCCTGCATCTGGTCTACGGTGATCAGCAAATCCCGGTACTTTGCAGCCAGCTCAAACTGCTCTGCCGTTGCCGCTGCTGCCATCCGCTCATGCAGCGACTTGTTCAGATCCGACGTGCGCCCCTCCAGCAGCATCTGCGCATCGCGCACCGCCTCCGCATACGCCTCCGGCGTTGTCAGCCCCTTCACACATGGCCCGAGGCAGCGATGGATGTAGTACTGCAGACACGGCCGCAAGTGATCCCGCGACAAATCCACCTTGCAGCTGGGCAGCAGGAAGCTGCGATGGATCAGCTCCACCACGCGGTATGCCAGGTTGCCGGGAAAATACGGCCCGTAGTAGGCGCTGCCGTCGCGCCGCAGCCGCCGCGTGACAAACACCTTCGGATAGCGATCCGCCAGCGTCAGCTTCACGTAGGGATATGTTTTGTCGTCGCGCAGCAGGATGTTGAACCGCGGCTTCCGCTGCTTAATCAGGTTGTTCTCGAGCGCCAGCGCCTCGTGCTCGTTGTCGACCAGGATGTAGTCGACGTCGATCGCCTCGCGCATCAGCGATCCGGTCTTGGCGTTCGCCTGAGAGGCTTCCAGCAGATACGACCGCACCCGCGACCGCAGGTTTTTGGCCTTCCCGACGTAAATCACCTCGCCGTCGGCATTCTTGTACAGATACACGCCGGGCCGCGTCGGCAATGTGCGTATCTTCTCGTGTAAATCCATACGGCCCTGCCTCTATTTTACGGCCCGGCAACTCGCCCCTATACTGGCTGCCATCGGAGCCCAATCATGCTTGAGAACCAGAAGCTTGTGGCCTTTGTGCCCGTGCGCAACGCCGATACGGCTCGCGCCTTTTACCGCGATAAACTCGGCCTTTACCTGCTCTACGAAGATGGATTCGCGCTCGCCTTTGAAGTCGCCGGTGTCATGTTGCGAGCCACCATCATCCGCGACTTTCAGCCCCAGAAGTTCACCGTTCTCGGTTGGCAGGTGCCCAACGCCGACACCTTCGCCCGACAGCTTGCCGCCGCCGGCATTCAGCTGGAGCGCTATCCCGGCCTCCAGCAGGACGACCTCGGTGTCTGGACCGCCCCCGGCGGCGCAAAGATTGCCTGGTTCCGCGACCCCGACGGCAACATCCTCTCCATCAGCCAGCACCCCTGACCCGCTCGCATCGCTGCGGCCGCAGCACTAATCTGAAAGGCATGCGCGCCGCCGTCCTCCACCAGCCGGCTCCGATCGCCAGGCGTCCGCTCGCGATCGAAGATCTACCCATCCCCGAGCCCGGCCCCGGCGAAGTTCTGCTCAAAGTTGAAGCCTGCGGAGTCTGCCGCACCGACCTGCACATCACCGCCGGCGAACTCCCTCCGCTCTATCCCGCCATCATCCCGGGACACCAGATCGTCGGTCGCGTGCAGAAGCTGGGGCAGGGAATTACCGGGCCCCGGACGGAACTCCGGATCGGTGCCCGCTTCGGTGTTTCCTGGCTGGGCGGCGTCGACGGCACCTGTCTCCTGTGCCAAAAAGGCCGCGAGAATCTCTGCGACAACCCCACCTTCACTGGATATTCCGTTAACGGCGGATACGCCGAGTTCGTCGTCGCCCGCGCTGAGTTCCTTATCCCGCTCGCCGAAGAGCCGCAGCCCACGGATCTGGCTCCGTTGCTCTGCGCCGGCATCATCGGATTCCGCAGCCTGCGCGTCGCCGAGGTCCATCCGGGAGACCGCGTCGGCCTCTTTGGCTTCGGAGCCTCCGCGCACCTCGCCATCGAAGTGCTCAAGCACTGGAATTGCGAAGTCTATGTCTCGACCCGCGGCGCTTCCCATCAGCAACTCGCCCGCAGGCTAGGCGCCATGTGGGTCGGCGACGCTACCGCGCGCCCGCCCGTGCCGCTCGACTCCGCCGTCACCTTCGCGCCCAGCGGAGACGTCGTGCTGGCCGCACTCGCTTCGCTGCGCAAAGGCGGCATTGTCGCGATCAATGCCATCCACCTCGATCGCATCCCGCAGTTCGACTACGACTCGTTGCTATGGGGCGAGCGCCAGCTGCGCAGCGTCGCCAACATGACCCGCCAGGACGGCCGCGACTTCGTCGCCCTGGCCACGCAAATCGGCATCCGCCCGCACACGGTGGTGTTTCCTCTGGAGCAGGTCAATGAAGCGCTGCTCGCCGTCGCCGAGGACCGCATTGACGGCGCCGCCGTCATTCTTCCCTGAGCCCTGAGCCCTGGCGTTACCCCACCACCATCGCCAGCGTGAACCCGTCGTACCCCTTGCGTCCCACGGTCTGGATCGTCGTTGCCGTCACGCGTGGCTCAGCAGCGAGCATCTCAAAGAACCGCCGCATCCCCTCGACCCGTGCATCGTCTGTCTCAGGCTCCGCCACCTTGCCCTGGCGGATCACGTTATCCACCAGGATCGCCGCGCCTACGCGCGAAAGCCGCAGCGCCCAGCGAAAATACGCTTCCGTGTTCTCCTTGTCAGCATCGATGAACACCAGATCGAAAGGCTCCAGCCCCTCGGCAGCCAATTCAGGCAGCACGTCCAGCGCCTTGCCTTCGCGGAATTCGACGAGCGCCGACAAGTCCGCCCGCTCGACGTTCACCCGGGCCACCTCGCAGTGCTGCTTCTCCGATTCAATGGTGACGACGGATCCGTCCTCCGGCAGCGCGCGCGCAAGCCAGATCGTGCTGTACCCGCCCAGCGTGCCCACTTCAAGAATCCGCCGTGCCCGCTGTAACCGCGCCAGCAGATACAGCAGCTTTCCCTGGCTCGACGTGACGGCTATGTCCGGCAGCCCCGCCGCCTCGCTCGCAGCCACCGCAGCTTCCAGCACCGGATCGGAGGGAATCAGCAGGCCATCGACATACTTCTCTACCGCCGCCCAGGTTTCTTCAGACACACGTGCTCCTGCAAAGATTCAATACTATCGTTGACGAGCAGTTTCTCGCGCCACTGAGCAGGTGCGTTGTTGACGACCCGGATAGAGCTTCTTATGCTGAGCCTATGCAGGTGAACCTGAATCCCGAACTGGCTGCTCGCCTCAGGCAGTGGACTGAAGCGACCGGCCGCTCGCCCGATGAACTCGTTGTAGATGCGATGGCCGGGTATCTTGATGAGCTGAGCCGCACGCGCCAGGTCCTCGATCACCGATATGAAGGCATCCGCAACGGAGAGGTGCAGTTGATGGATGGTGAGGACGCTCTGAAGAAGCTGAAAGATCGCACTCAGTCGCAGCGCCCTCGCTGATGAGCCGGTTTGCGCTTCATCCTGAAGCTTTCGCTGATCTTGACGAAATCCGCGAATACATCGCATACGACAATGCAGACGCAGCTGACCGTCTGATGGACGAATTCTTCGCCGAATTCCGGCTCCTGGCACAATTTCCGCACGTCGGCCATCGCAGGCCGGAACTATCATCCAGCCCAATTCGCTTCCGCGTCCTCGGCGAATACGTGATTGCCTACGCGCCCGACGAATCGCCGCTCTGGATCCTCGCTGTCCTGCACGGTCGGCGCAATCCTCGGGTTCTCGCTGCGATCCTCAGCGAGCGGCGTTAGTTGAACCGGTCGCGCTACGCCGAAACCAGCTCCGAGAAATCCGCAATCGTCGAGAACCTGCCCAGCACCGCGGCAATCAGGCCCAGCCGATTGCGCCGCAGAGCCTCGTCATCGACCAGCACCATCACCTTGTCGAAGAACAGATCCACGTTGCTCCGCAGCGTCGCAATCTGCTGCAGCGCAGCCCGGTATTCGCGCTGCTTGCGGAGTTTTTCCACGTGCTGATCAAGACGGGCCGCATGCACAGCCAGCGCGGTTTCCTCTGATTCCCGCAACAGGTCGTCCCGGAAGGCCGCCTGATCGACTTCAGCCGCCGTGACCACGCCTTTCTCCACCGCCTGCCGCAGAATGTTTTTGATCCGCTTGAACGCCGCTGCAATCGCCGCCAGATCTTCTGAGCCGCGAACTTCCGCCAGCGCCTCCGCGCGAGCAATCGCGTCGCGGACGTCGTCGGCCCCGGCAGCGAGCACGGCATTCACCACGTCATACGCAAAGCCGCGCGCCTCGCGCAGCCAGAACTCCAGTCGCTCGCGGAAGAATGCCCTCAGCTTTTCCCGGGTCTCCGCAGTGGGCTTATCCGGTGCGCTGTCCAGCAGGTCCGAAATGCTCAGCGGCAATCCCGTCTCCGCCAGAATCTTCACGATTGCGTTTGCCGCCCGCCGCAGCGCATACGGATCCTTCGAGCCCGTCGGCTCCAGGCCGATCCCGAACATCGCCACAATCGTCTGGATGCGATCCGCAATCCCCAGCACCTGGCCTTCGATCGACGGCGGAATGGGATCATCCATAGCGCTCGGCGAATATTGCCAATAAATCGCCTGCGCCACTCCTTCTCCCAGCTTTTGCGCCCGCGCATACAGCCCGCCGATCACGCCCTGCAGCTCCGTGAACTCCTTCACCAGCTCCGTCGTCAGGTCCGTCTTCGCCAGCCCGGTCGCGTGTTGCAGGGCCGCTTCATCCAGCTGCGTGCCGCGCTGGCGCAGCAGTCCTGTGATCCGCTCCGCCGTCCGCAGATTTGCCTTCGTCTTATCCCAGTAGCTGCCCAGCTCCTTGTGAAAAGTGACCGACTTCAGCATCTCGACGCGCGCTTCCAGCTTCACCTTCTGGTCCACGTTCCAGAAGAACTGCGCATCGTTGAAGCGCGCCCGCAGCACGCGCTCGTTCCCGTGCCGGATCACCGCCGCTCCCTGCTCGTCCGGCTCCGTGTTGAGCACCGCCAGGAAATACGCCGCCAGCTTGCCTTTGGCATCCTCCACGGCGAAATATTTTTGGTGATCCCGCATCACCGTGACCAGCACCTCATCCGGCAGCCGCAGATATTCGCGGTCAAACCGGCCCAGCACCGCCGAGGGCCACTCCGTCAGGTGCGTCACCGTGTCGACCAGCGCAATGTCCTCGCGCCATCGCCCGCCGGAGATGACCGAGCGTGCCGCATCCAGCGACTTGCGTATGCGGTGCCGCCGGAACTCCACATCCGCGATGACCTTGGCGGCCTCGAGCGCCTTGACGTACTCGTCCGGTTGTCCGATCGTGATCGGCTCCTTCCCATGCAGGATGCGATGTCCGTACGTCTGGTTCGAAGCCTCTACTCCGCCGAACTCCACGGGAATGACGGCCTGGCCCAGCAGCGCCAGGATCCATCGCACCGGCCGTACAAAACGCTCCGGCTTCTCCCGGCGCCAGTACATGTTCTTCGGCCAGTAGAGCGCCGCCAGTTCGGCCGCGAGCCCCTCGCTGAGCACCTCGCGCGCGTCGCGCCCTTTGCGGACAGCCGTCGCGCCGACGTACTCGCCCTTCGCCGTTCTCACTTTCCTGAGCGCGCTCACATCCACGCCGGCCTTGCGGGCAAACGCCTGCGCCGGAGCCCCCGGCTGATCGCCTTTGAAAGCGATGGACCATGCCGGCCCGGTCATCTCTTCTCTTGCGTCCGGCTGCCGCCCCAGAACACCGTTCACCTGCACGGCCAGACGCCGCGGCGTCGAATAACTCCGCACCTCGTTCTCCGGCGACAGCAGCCGCTCGCGCGTCAGCAGATCCATCACGCGCCTGGACAACTCCGCCTGAGCCGGCGCGATCATGCGCGCCGGAATCTCCTCCATCCCAACCTCAAACAGGAAATTCGGCATCGCTATGCGGCCCCCGTTCCCAGCTTCTGTGCCGCATACGCTTTCGCCACGCCGACGACCATATTGCGAATCCGCGCCATCACCGCCACGCGCTCCGTCACCGAGATCGCCCCGCGTGCGTCCAGCAGGTTAAAAAGATGGGAGCACTTCAGGCACAGCTCATAGGCGCCGAGAAGAGGGAAGCGCCGCATCGCCTTCCGCACATCTTCATCCGCAGGCGTTTCTCCGCCGTGCACCACGCGTCCGTGGATCTTCTCGTGGCGCTCGCTTTTCTTCTCTGTTTTGAAACTTTGGTGAAAAGAATCGAGCAGCTCCTGACACTCCGACTCGTACAACCGCAGATGCTCCCATAATTTGCCGACGTCCGCAGCCTCGAAGTTGTAAACCGAAAGCTGCAGCTCCTCCTGCAGCCGAATTTCGCCGTACTTCACTTCGCGTCCGGTTCTCGGATCGCGTGCCCACACGATGTCGTAGATCGACTCCACATCCTGCAGAAAGGCCGCGATCCGCTCCAGCCCATACGTAATCTCGCCCGAGATCGGATCGAGATCCATGCCGCCGCACTGCTGGAAATAGGTGAACTGCGTGATCTCCAGCCCATCGAGCATCACCTGCCAGCCGACGCCCCAGGCCCCGCCGACCGGCCACTCCCAGTTGTCTTCCTCAAACTTGATGTCGTGCTCGTGCAGCCTGATCCCGATCGCCTCCAGCGACTTCAGATAGATCTCCTGAATGTCGTCCGGCGGCGGCTTCAGGATGACCTGCAGCTGCAGGTGCTTGTAGAGCCGGTTCGGGTTTTCGCCATACCGCCCATCCGCCGGGCGCCGCGATGGCTGTGTGTAGGCGATGGCCACCGGGTCGGGACCGAGCACCCGCAAGAAGGTGTCAGGCGACATGGTTCCGGCGCCGACTTCCATGTCATAGGGCTGGGAGAGCACGCAGCCGCGCTCCGCCCAGAAGGTCTGCAGACGCAGCAGCAGTTCCTGAAATGTCGGCGCTTTGTGCGCGCCCGACAGACTCGCCACACTCGCCAGGCTCGATGAAGTCAAACGAGGCACCTTTGCTGATAGAGAATTACTTGTTTCGATTCTATCGGCCCCGCGCCCTGCATGACGAATTCCGGCCCCCCAGCCCTCTCGCCATCATCCGCCCGGAGCAACCAGTTCACCCGCCCGCCGCCTCCATCCCAGCGTGAAGCAGCACGGCGTCGTGCGCATCGGCATCTCCGGCTGGAACTACAAAGGATGGCGCGGCGTCTTCTATCCGAAGAAGCTTCCGCACCGCAGCGAGCTCTCCTTCGCCGCCGAGCAATTTCCCTCCATCGAGATCAACGGCAGCTTCTACTCCCTGCAGCGGCCCTCCAGCTACGAGAAGTGGGCTGCGGCCACCCCCGATGACTTTGTCTTCGCCATCAAGGGTTCCCGCTTCATCACGCACATGAAGAAGCTGCGCG
>DASYYN010000112.1:0-6517 GCA_035933815.1 Acidobacteriaceae bacterium | reverse complement strand
GTGTTTCTGCTGGGCGGATTGCAAGGGTCCGCGATGATGGCCGCCTATAACCTGCGCCTGCGCTATCCCGGTCTGAACATTTGCGGAACGTATTGTCCAGCGATGGGATTTGAGAAGGACGCGGCGGAAGTGCAGCGCATTCGCGATGAAGTGAATGCCGCCGCGCCGGATTTGCTTTGCGTGGCATTCGGCGCGCCGAAGCAGGAGATCTGGATGCAGGAGAACCGGGACAAACTGCGTGTGGGAATCATCCTGCCGGTGGGCGCCGCATTCGATACGTTAGCCGGGCTGCGGCGGCGAGCGCCGCAGTGGGTGCAGAAGATTCATCTGGAGTGGCTGTTCCGGCTCACCATGGAGCCGCGACGGCTGTGGCGGAGATACCTGATCGGGAACACGGAGTTCGTGCTGCTGGTGCTGCGGGAGTGGGGCAGGCAGAAGCGGGCGGCGGTGCGGCGGCTACGTACCAAAGCCGCTGCGGCGGAACTTGAGTCGTCGGAGCTGGAAATGCGATGAGGATCGTCGGCGCGCTCGGGAGACTTGTTACCGGCGGCCATCGAACGGGAAACGAATCGACTACAATTTGGCGCCAATTCTCCCGGAGAGAGAACAATGCGCCGGTATCACCACATCGGAATTCCCACTGACGACCCGAAACCTGGGGAGACTCACCTGAAAGACCTGAAGGTCTTTGTCGTTAGCCACCAGAAAAGCGAATTCGGTGTCGAATGGATGCGGTTCGAAGAGGACGCTGCCGTTCCCCATCTGGTCCGGCGAGTGCCGCACGTCGCGTTTGAAGTGACCGATCTCGCTGCCGAACTTGCCGGCCGGGAACTCCTGATTCCTCCGAACAGCCCGTCCGATGGTGTGCGTGTCGCCTTCATCGTCGAAAACGGCGCGCCCATCGAACTGCTCGAATTCACCGACGCCCGGCACCCATCGCGCTTACCGGACCAGGGAGACGAGCGGCAATCATGGCGGGCGGCGCTCGGCGCGCGGCGCTAAAGTTGCGCTGTGGATTGTTGCGCGAGGATGATGTCCGCGGCATGGGCCAGGCTGGGTACGAGGTAGTCCGCGGCTGGCCCGTCGTTCACGAAGTCCGACGCGATACGGATGCTGCGCGCGCCGGCGGCCCGGGCGCACTGGATGTCTGTGGGGAGGTCGCCGATCATCCAGCTTTCGGCAAGCGAGAGGCTTAAGTCGTCGCGGGCGCGCAGCAGAAACCATGGCGATGGCTTCCGGCACACGCAGAGGCCGGAGTATCCGTCGACGATACCTTTGGGGTGATGGAGGCAGTAGCAGACGCGGGTCAGCGCGATCCCGGCGCGGGCCAGTTTGCCGGTGAGCCGCTGATGGACGGCGGCCAGCGTGTCGATGCTGGATTTGCCCAGCGCGTAGTTTGGCTGGTTGGAGACGAGGATGAGCGGATGTCCGGCGGCCTGCAGGCTGGCGAGAGCGGGAACAACGCCGTCCAGGAGGCGGAGATCTTCGGGAGTGAGCGGCGACTCCATTTTGCCGGTGGCAGGATTGAGCACCAGCGCGTTCAGCACGCCATCGCGGTCGAGAAAGACAGCGGAGCGGCTCATCGCTCCGATTCCCATTTCATCGGGTTCGCGCGCAGCCGCGGATGCGAGACGATCAGGTGGAGGATGACAGCCTGGAACTCCTCGGTATGCGCGGTGACGGAGTCGGGCGTGACAGAGGGGATGAGCAGGCAGGCGTCGGCGACGCGGGCGGTGTAGCCTCCGTCGCGGCCAACGACGCCGAGGATGCGCGCTCCGGTTTGGCGGGCGAGGTTGAGGCTGGCGATCAGGTTCATGCTGATGCGGTGCTCGGCGTTGCCGCCGCCGACAGAGAAGACGAAAACCGCATCGCGGGCGGTGAGGCGGCTGCCGCGGAGCCAATTGGCGTAGGCCGTCTCCCATCCGTCGTCGTTGATGCGCGCCGTCAGTTCGGAAGCGTTGTCAGTGGGAGCGTAGCTTTCAATGCCAGCGATCTTGCGGAAATCCGTGACGGCGTGACTGGCGTGAGCGGCGCCGCCGCCGACTCCAAGAAAGAACACGCGGCCGCCCTGGTCGCGGGTTTCCACCAGCAGCGCGACCATGCGCTCGATCGCGGAGTGATCGAGGAGGGAAGCGATGCGGGAAACTTCACTGAGGTAATTTTTGGTGTGGCTGGCGTGATGGGCGTCGGACACGGGTTCTCGTTTCAGAAGGAAGATTTGCGCAGCGGGCGCGGTGCAGCCGGCCGCGAGTGCACGAGCGTGAGTCCACTGGGTTGTCCGGCCGAATCGCACCGGAGCCAAAACCAGTCGCGCGCGGCCCGCCGGAGCGGCGCAGGGACAAGACTGAAGAGAGCGAAATGCAGTGAAGCGAAGAGGCTGGGGCTGCCTTCGAGGAGAAAAGCCCGCAGAATGGCGAGCCGCGCGCGCGGGCTCGCGTGGCTCTTTCTGGCGCGCCAGACACACTGAATGGCAACAAAGGAAGCGAACGCGCGGCCGGAGATGCAGGGACGCATCTCGCGAATCCAGGCGAGCGAGAATTGCCAGTCGGGTTTGCGGCTGGTCGACGGGCGGTGGTCTTCCACGCGCCAGACGGCGAGCGGTTTGCGGAGCATCGTGACGCCGACGCCCTCGTACGCAGAGACACGGATGATCCAGTCCCAGTCCTGGTGGCCGGGCAAGCCGTTGCGGAAGGGAAGCGCGAGCAGCAGATCGCGCTGGGCGAGCAGGGTTGAGGTCTGCATCAGCCCGCCGGGATCGGCGAGGCTGCGGCGGCAGAAGAGGTAATCCGCGACCGGCTGCGCACCGTCGTAGGTGCGCTGGGGCAGAACGCGACTCGACCGGGGCGACTGGGCAACGACGCGGCAGGTGATCACCGGGAACCAGACCGTCGCCTCGCGAACGGCTTCCATCTGGCGCTCGATTTTTTCGGGGAACCACTCGTCGTCGTCATCAAGGAAGGCGATCCACTCGCCGCGCGCGGCCTCAACGCCGGCATTACGGGCGGCGCATCCTCCTGCAGGCTCGGGGAGCGCGACGATGCGCAGGCGCGGATCGGTTATGGTGGCCAGGCAAGCCGCGGTTTCCACATCCGGCCCATCGAGAACCACGACGACTTCGAGCGGACGCCATGTTTGCCGGAGAGCGCTGCGGATGGCGCAGAGCAGCAGTGCGGGCCGGCCGCGCGTGGGAATGACGGCGGAGACCAGCGGGTCAGGGCGAATGGCGGCGGGCTGCATGGGACGAACTTTGTCCCGAGCATAGGGCGGCAGGGGCGCCGGCAACAGATACCGGACGGAGTTTTTGGGAACGGAGGTAATGAGCGGCGAGCGGTCAGCGTCAGCGGCCAGCGGTCAGCGAAAAGCCATTCCCACGTCTGCCAAAAGGGGGCAGACGTGGGGCACCCGGCGTTCCCACTCAAGCCAACAGAAGGCTTAAGTGGGGCACCCGACCTAACCTGACGAACTCTTATCGGTTCATGTTGTCGAGCACGGAGCCGACGATGCCGCCGAGAACGCCGGCTTCGGCGGTTTGCCTGCGCTCCGCGGCGGGCAGGTACTCGGCGATCTGATGCGCCAGACGGGAGAGCGGCAGGGTCTGCAGCCATATACGGCCCGGGCCGGTGAGCTGGGCGAGGAACAGGCCGTCTCCGCCGAAGATCATGTTGCGGATGCCGCGGACCATTGTGATCTGGAAAGAGACGCTGCCCTGGAATGCGCCAACGTGTCCCGGGTGGACGAGCAGGGTTTCGCCGGGGCGCAGATCGCGCATGACCAGCTCGCCGGAGAGCTCGAGCCAGGCCGTGCCCTGTCCGCCGACCTTCTGCAGCAGGAATCCGGTGCCGCCGAAGATGCCAGCGCCGAGGGACTGCTGAAATCCGACGCTGATGTTAATGCCCGCAGTGGCGCAGAGGAATCCGTGACGGTGGACCATGTATTCGTAGCCGGGCGCGACCTCCACCGGCACAATGTGGCCGGGGACGTGAGTCGCGAAAGCCAGTTCGCCAGCGCCGCCCATGGCGCGGTATTCCGTCATGAAGAGGCTGCCGCCACCGGCCATGCGCTTGATTGCGCCGAAGATTCCGCCGCCGCCCGCAAATTGCGTGTGCGTGTTCATCTGCACGTTGGGCGACATCCAGGAGAGCTCGCCGGCTTCGGAGATGATGGCGTCGTTGGGCTCGAGGAGGAACTCGAGCACCGGCATGGTGGTTCCGGTGATGCGGTTTTGCATGAGGACAGAGTACAGCGATTCGAGTGTGCAGTTCGGTGAGAGGAGGAAATCGAAGGCAGATTTCTGCCGTGCAGGCCGGGTAAACCGATGGTTACCTTCACGCTAACAAGTGCATTTTTGTTTTGTACTTTTATAGGTGCCATTACCACAGGGTGTGGTAACCTCTCCGTAACCACGTTCCCGGACAGTTCTGTTAACCGCTCGACCGGGAAATGATCGTGCGTTTGTTTCGCCGATCATCCCCTGATGGCCGCTGTCTATGGCAGGCCAAAAGACACGAGGCGCGGTATACAGATCCAGTCTTATTAGTGATTTATGGTCACCAGGTCAGCCTCGGCCACCAACGTTGTGCGGGAGAGAATCGGAGTCGATGCGTTGGTGTCGAAGCGGGAAGTGCAGCCACTAAAGTAATCAGGTCTGCTGTACTTCTGTGATCAAAGTCACTCATCCAGCTCAGTCCATGAACCGATAATACGGTCAGCCCGAGGCTGAGCTGTTCCACTTGTGCTGAAACGGCGAACCGTGCCCGCAGAGGGTCTGCGCACGCGGACAGTGGAAGTGTGTTTGGGCGAATGAGGTAGATAAATGGTTTCTTTTGTGTTCCCTCCCCCTTTTGGCCGTCTTTTGGCGGCCAACGATGCTCCTTCCCGTTCCAGTGCTGCGGGGCGCTCTTCAAACCGTAGTTTCAGGGCCAGTTGCCATCTTCGCAAGCTGATGACGGCGGCGGTTGCGGCAGTCCTGCTTGCTGGGCCCATGGCTCTTCTTGCCGCTCCCAAAAACTCGGCGAGCGTGAGCGGGCTCTCGTGTGCCAGCGCCGCGCTGACCGGCGCGGCGACCGACACCTGCACCGTCACGCTGACCAATACGGCGAACAATGGCGGCGTCTCGGTCAGCCTGTCGAGCAGCGATACGGCTCTGCAGGTTCCCTCGTCGGTGACCGTGCCGCAGGGGGCAAACAGCGCCAACTTCACGGCGACGGCATCCGCGGTGAGCACGGCGCAAACCGCCACAGTGCAAGCGCACGGATGGAGAACGAGTGCGAGCTTCAGCGTGCAGCTGAATCCGGCGACCGCGGGGTTGCAGCTCAGCACGACCAGCCTGGCGTTCGGCAGCGTCAATCTGAACACGACGACGAGCCAGGCGGTAACGCTGTCGTCGACAGGAACGGCCGCTCTCACGATCAGCGCCATCGGCGTGAGCGGGACGGGGTTCTCGGCCTCGGGCGTTACGGCGCCGGTGACGCTGAACCCGGGGCAGAGCGCTGTGCTGAATGTATCGTTTGATCCGACGGCTGCGGGAAGCAACACCGGGACGGTGACGGTGAGCAGCAATGCCTCGGGCGGGACGGCGACCGTCAGCCTGAGCGGAACCGGTGTGGCTGCGGCGGCACTCAGCGCAGTGAGTTGCAGCAGCGGTTCGCTCAGCGGGGCGGCTACGGACGCGTGCAGCGCAAGCCTGACGGCAGCGGCGCCGAGTGGCGGATTTGTGGTGTCGCTGGCCAGCAGCAGCTCTTCGGTGACGGTCCCAGCTTCGGTGACGGTGCCTGCTGGGGCGACCAGCGCCGCTTTCACGGCGACGGCATCGGCGGTGAGCACCACGACGACAGCGACGATCACTGCGAGTGCGGGCGGAGTCAGCAAGGCCACTTCGCTGCAGCTGAATCAGCAGGCGTCGCTCAGCGCGGTTTCGTGCAGCAGCGGTTCGGTGACAGGTGCGGTAACAGACGCATGCTCAGTGACGCTGACCGGAGCGGCGCCGAGCGGCGGGTTCGCGGTGTCGCTGGCCAGCAGCAGCTCTTCGCTGAGCGTGCCGGCTTCGGTATCGGTGGCGGCAGGGTCGACCAGCGCCCCATTCACGGCCACGGCTTCCGCGGTGAGCACCACGACGACGGCGACAATCACGGCGACGGCGGGCGGGGTGAGCAAGGGGACTTCGCTGCAGCTGAACGCGACCTCGGCTGCGTGGACGGTTAGTTCCACCAGCGTGGCCTTCGGCACGGTGGCGTTGAATACGACGGCGACCCAATCGGTGACGATCAGCTCGACAGGAACGGCGGCGCTGACGATCAGCTCGGGCTCGCTAACGGGGACCGGCTTCAGCATGTCGGGCCTGTCGTTTCCGACGACGCTGAACCCGGGGCAATCGGCAACGCTGAACGTCGGCTTCGATCCGACGGCGGCGAGCAGCTATACCGGGACGGTGACGCTGGTGAGCAACGCAGCTTCGGGCGGGACGGCGACGATTGCACTGAGCGGAACCGGCCAGAGCGCGTCGTATTCGGTGAATCTG
>DASYYN010000111.1:0-2908 GCA_035933815.1 Acidobacteriaceae bacterium | reverse complement strand
ACCCAGCGAACGGCGCATCGCGAGTTCGTTCTGCCGTGCCGCCGCCCGCGCCATCTGCAGCGCGGCCACATTGGCACAGGCCACTACGAGCACCAGCCCCACTGCGGCGATCACAAAAATCAGACAGATGCGAAGCTTGTGTACTTCGCCCAGCGGCTTTGGAAACGGCGATCCCGGCCAGACCAGCCCATGCACCGGCTGTGCCCCATACGCATGCGCGGGATGCAGCAGCCGCACCTGATTCGCTTCGAGCGTCAGTTCGGCCTGCGCCGCCGTCATGCTCATGCCGGGTGCGAGCCGGCCCAGCAGGTGCAGCCGGAAGTTTTCACGATCGCGTAGCCACGAATCGCCGGGGTGGATCCGCGGCTCGTCTTTGAGCCGCATCCAGAAATCCGGAGCGGAGATATACGTTCCCACAAAATTGTGCGGCGTCACTCCGATAATCGTGAACGGCACCCCATCCAGCAGAACGGCCTTGCCGAGAATATTCGGATCGTCGCTGAAGCGCTTGTGCCAGTAGTTCTCGCTGATGAGCACCTGCCCCGAACCCGCTGCTCCCGGTGCAAAATCCCGCCCGCGCGTCGGCCCCACTCCCAGCATGCGGAAGTAATTGTCCGAGACCATCAGCGTTTCCGCTGTTTCCTCACCGCCCAGCCCCGTCGGCAGAAAGCCGAGCTTGCCGATCAGCGATCCGATGCCCGCATCCGCATGCTGAACGACTCCGCCCTCCGTCCTCAACGTGACGGACTGAGGCAAGCTGGCAGCGATCACCCCGCTGAACGAGTGGAGATGATCGCGATACGCCTCATAATCCGGGTAGCTAAACAGAGGATTCGTGTCGCCGTTCTGCTCGACCAGCGCCAGATTCGCCATCGTCGCCGGATCGCGCGCATCCACCTTCCGCGTGAAAAACGCCTCATACCCCGTAAACGTTGCGGTATTGATGCCGATCCCAATGGCAAGAGCGAACACTGCGACCGCCGTGAACCCCGGGTTGCGCAGCAGAATGCGAATGCCGAACCGCAAATCCTGCAGGATCGTCTGCGGAAACAGCAGCAGATCGATGGCGCTGACCTTCTCGCGCCACACCACCGGATTGCCGAAGCGAAGCCGCGCCCGCCGCCGCGCCTCTTCCGGCCGCGCGCCTGCGTCAACGTACCTCTGTTCGCGCATCTCCAGGTGAAACTGGAGTTCCTCTTGCAGTTCGCGCCGGCGCTTCTCCCCGCGCAGCGTAGCTCGCATCCGGCGAAGCCATTTCATCCCGGCTCTCCTTCAGAAGAAATTCTGAAGACCCGTTGCTTCGAAAGGGACATACTCACAGCTTTCGAAAAGCTCGCATCCCGCTTTGTGTCAGGGCACGACTTCAGTCGTGCCACTAATGCTCCTAAACTCAGCGGGCTTTAGCCCCTGAGGGAAGCTTTTTCAATTTCCCCTACGTCTCCAACCCCAGCACCAGCGCCACCGCCCCCATAACCTGCTCCCAGCGCTCGCGCTCCGCCGCCAGCTGCTTTTTCCCCAGCCGCGTCAGCCGGTAATAGCGCGCCCGCCGATTGTTCTCGCTCACGCCCCACTCCGCGGAAATCCACCCCTCCTGCTCCATGCGGTGCAGCGCAGGATAGAGCGATCCCTCCTCCACACGCAGCAGCGCGTCTGAAATTTCTTCGAGGTGCAGAGTGATGCCCCACCCATGCATCGGACCCTGCTCCAGAGTCTTCAGCACCAGCAGGTCCAGCGTGCCAAACAGCTGATCAGCTCTTGCCTTCACCGGCTCCTTCCCACAGACATCTATAGGACAATGCCGCCGTTTCCGCAGCTTTGTCAAATGAAGGTCGCCGCAGTAGCCATCACGGAATCGAAATCTCGTAGAGATTCCGGTGCACCGTGGTGTTCACCCACGCATAATGCGCTGCATCCTTGCCGGGCACCAAATCTGCGCGCCCCACCGATTCTGCTCCCGCAACCACGCTCGCCTGGGCCAGCGGTGCGATCCCTCCGGGCGGAAGATCCGGCAGGCTTTCGCCCGGGCCGGCTGGAATCGCTAAGCTTCGCCCCGGGCTCGTCCGTGACAACTCCTCAACGGGAACAAACAGAAATTTCCCATCTGTCGACCAGGCCGGCCTGCAATAACTCGCGCAAATCTGTCGTGGCGCTCCGCCGTCCGCTGGAATGGCGACGATTTCAGGCAGGTTCTGTTTTGGCGTGCTGGCAATGGCGGCCATGATCCAGTGCCGACTCGGCGATACGCCCTGGAACTCCACCACCGGATACGAGAACACCTTCGAGCGATGCGATCCATCCGGACTAATCTGCTCAAGATAGTTCGTGTTCCCCTCCGCGTGCAGGAACAGGATTTGCCCGCGTGGGCCAAAATGCGGCATTCGTGCACCGGAAACACCGATCCTGCTCGCAGGCATACTTCGGTCCACTGGCGCCAGCCACAGCTCGGTCGTTCCGCCCTGCGCCGTGGTCGTATACACCACCTGCTTGCCATCCGGCGACAGATCGAAGGCAGTCATGGAAATTCCCGCCAGAACCACTTCGCTTTTGCCCGACTCCGCCAGCGTGCGCCACAGTTCCGCGCCGGAACCCTCCTCCTGCCGCAGAAGGTAATAGAGCACGCTGTTATCCGCACTGAAAATGGGCGGAGACCCAAGGCTCACCACTTCGCCCTCCGAAGAGAGCGGCCGCTCGCCTTTGTCATCATGAATCCAGATGGCGCTCTCATGCACGCCGATAGAAGTGATCAGTGCCCGTCCCTTATGCTCCACGGCCACTCCATCCTCTTCCGTCGGGCCAAAAGTAATTTGTTCCGCCGCTCCTTCATGGAAACGTTGCCGCCACAGGTGACTTTGTCCGTTCACCCGCGCAGTGAAATACATCCACACTTGATCTGGCGACCACCCGGCGG
>DASYYN010000043.1:0-59203 GCA_035933815.1 Acidobacteriaceae bacterium | reverse complement strand
TCTCGCGGCAGCTCTGGTGGGGCCATCGCATTCCGGCGTGGGAGTGCAGCGTGTGCCATAAGGTGACGGTCACGCGCGAGGATCCGACGCAATGCGCACATTGCGGGTCGGAGAAGATCACCCAGTCAACCGACGTACTGGACACGTGGTTCTCGTCAGGCCTGCTGCCAGTGTCTGTGTTCGGCTGGCCGAACATTACGGCGAAGAACGGGGCGGATGCCGCCGTGAGCCGTTTGGATTTTGACACGTTCTACCCCACAAGTCTGCTCGTGACCGGCTTCGACATTCTGTTCTTCTGGGTGGCGCGCATGATCATGATGGGCTGCTGGTTCGCGGGCGATGTGCCAATGCCTGACGGGTCAAAGCGCGAGCTGAAGGATTCTGTGCCCTTCCGCGAGGTCTACATTCACGCGCTGGTGCGCGATGCCAATCGCGAGAAGATGTCGAAAACCAAGGGCAACGTCGTCGACCCCATCGAGATCGTGAAGCAGTACGGGACCGATGCGGTGCGGTTCACGCTGGCCTCAATGGCGTCGCCGGGAACGGATATCGCCTTCAATGTGGCGCGTACGGAGGGCTATCGGGCCTTCGCCAACAAAATCTGGAACGCGGCGCGGTTCATCTTTATGAACGTGGAGCGCGCGCGCGAAGCCGGGATTGAGGTGAATTCTGTCGAGCTGGGTGCGATGCCGACAGCGGCCGACGATACTCCGCTGGAGATGCGCTGGATCGCGGCGCGGACCAACTCCGTCGCTGCAGAGATCAACGCCGCGCTGGGCGAGTACCGCTTCCACGAGGCGGCGAATCTCGTGTACCAGTTCTTCTGGGGCGACTTCTGCGACTGGTACCTGGAAATCGTCAAACTGCGTCTCGATTTCAGCGAAGGTGCGAACAAAGCTGCGACTAAGACGGCGCTCACGCTGCTGCTGCAGACTTTTGAATCCGCTCTGCGGATGCTCTCGCCCTTCATGCCCTTCCTGACGGAGGAATTGTGGCACGCGCTCTACAACGGCAATCCGCCGGCGCAGTCCATCGCGCTGACGCGTTATCCGCAGGGAGCCGCTCACTCGGATGATCCCGCGGAATCGGATTTCGCCCTGCTGCAGGAGCTGATCGTCTCGGTGCGTGCGCTGCGCAAGGATTTGGGCGTCGAGGAGAAGGCGGCCGTGCCGATCTTCATCAAGCCGCTCGCGCCGGGGCTGCCGTTTGCCGACAATCTGGAGATTATCCAGCGGCTGGCGCGGGTTTCGGGCGTGGAGACGGTCGACAGCCTGTTGGACAGCACGCCGGTGCGCGCGACGCCGCAGTTCGATGTGCAGGTGGTGTACGAAAAGAAGGTGGACGTCGCCGCCGAACGTGATCGGCTCAGCAAGGAACTCGCTCGCTACGAGAAGGAGCAGGCCAACGCCCAACGCCAGCTGAGCAATGAGGCGTTTCTCGGCAAAGCTCCCGCAGCAGTAGTAGAGGGCCTGCGCCGACGCGCCGCGGAGCTGACCATGCTGATCGAGAAAACACGCAAGGCTTTGGAGGATCTGAAATAAACCGCTATGGACTGGAAGAGCCGGCGTATTGAGGCAATCCTCGAACAGGCGCTGATCGAAGACAAGGCGACCAGCGACGTGACCACCGCGGTAACGATCGACCCGCGTCTCCGCGCCTCCGCCACCATCCTTGCTAAAGAAGAATGCGTGCTCTCGGGACTGGGCTGCGTTCCGCGCTTCCTCGAAATCTTTGCGCGACTCGATGGCCGCAACAGCGGGCGCTACGAAGTGGTGAGCCATCCGGAGATCTTCGACGGCGTGCGCCTGCGCAAGGGGCAGGCCATCGCGGTGATCCGGCACAACGCCCGCGTAATTCTGGCCTGCGAGCGCGTGATCCTGAACCTGATGCAGCGGATGAGCGGCATCGCCACGCTCACGCGCCGCTACGTGGATGAAGTGGAGGAGACCGGCGCCAAGGTGCTGGACACGCGTAAGACGATTCCCGGGCTGCGCGTCCTCGACAAATACGCGGTGCGCTGCGGCGGCGGCGAAAATCACCGGCTGGACCTCTCCGACGGCATTCTGATCAAGAACAATCACATCTCGCTCGGCGGCGGTATTGAGAAGGTGCTGGCCAGCGCGCGGCAGAACCGCAAACCCGGCCAGACCATCGATATCGAAGTGCGCAACCTGCAGGAGCTGCAACTCGCCCTTGACAATGGAGCCGAATCGCTGCTGCTGGATAACATGACGCCCTCGGAGGTGAAGAAGGCCGTTGCAGCGGTCGAGGAGCGCGGGGGCAATATTCCGGTCGAGGCTTCCGGTGGCATCACGCTCGAGAACATCCGCAAATACGCGCTCGCCGGGCCGGACTACATCTCCGTCGGCGCGCTCACGCACTCGGCCACGGCGGTGGATCTCTCGATGCGCATCACAGCGGAGCTGTACTAGCCCGTGTTCCTCCACGCGCCATTCGATCCGTTCGATCTGGATGAGTTGAACGCGGCGCTTGCCGGATCGCGCTTCGCCGGCAAGCTGCGCTACTTCCCTTCCATTGCCTCGACGAACACGCATGCCATCCAGCAGGCAGAGGCGGGCGCTCCTGACGGCAGCGTCTATTTTGCCGACGAGCAGACGCTCGGCCGCGGACGAGGGGCGCATGGCTGGTCCTCGCCTTCAGCATCGGGGCTCTACGTCAGCGTGCTGCTGCGGCCGCGCATCCCTCCCGCGGAGATCCTGTGGCTCTCGCTGGCGGCCGGGCTCGCGACGCAGAAGGCCATCCGCGATGTGACCGCCCTGGATGCGGACCTGCGCTGGCCCAACGATTTGTTGCTGGGAAAAAAGAAATTCTGCGGCATTCTCACGGAGCTGAACGCCGAGGTCACGCGCGTGCGGCACGTTGTAATCGGCATTGGGATCAATGTGCATCAGCCGGAGTTCCCGGAAGAACTGCGCGCGATTGCGACGTCGCTCGCCATCGAAACCGGACGCAACTGGCCGCGGCAGGAGCTGCTGATCGCTTTGCTACAATCGCTGGATCACGAAGTCCGGTCCTGCGAGGTCCGCGCGCCCGCCGACTCGGCAGATGCCGATGCGTTTGCCCGCAGCCTTCGCGAGCGCGTGGCCGCCGGCTCCTCGTGGATTCGCGGCAAGCGCGTGCGCGTAGAAGAGGGCGAGGGATTCACCGGCATGACCGAAGGCCTGGACGCGCGTGGCTTCCTGCTGGTGCGCACCGCCGAGGGCCTGCGCACCGTGTATTCAGGCGGCGTGCGCGAGGCCTGAGGGACGGAGACGAACGATGCTGCTGGTGCTGAACGTAAACAACACCAACACCGTGATCGCGCTCTACACGCTGGGCGCAGACGGCGCGGCCACTGGACAGCGCGCGGTGTGGCGCATCGCCACGCGTCAGGGACAGACCGCCGACGAGTACGGCATCCTCGTTCAGAGTCTGCTGCGCAGCGAAGGCGTGGAGAGCACGGCGATTCGAAGCATCATCATCGCTTCGGTCGTGCCGCCGATCGACTGGATCCTGCGAGAATTCTGCGAACGCTACTTCAATCACAAGCCGCTCTTCATCGAGCCAGGCGTGAAGACCGGCCTGCCGATTCTCACCGACAATCCCGCAGAGGTGGGCGCCGATCGCGTCGCCAACTGCGTGGGCGCGTTTCACAAATACGGCGGACCGACGATTGTAGTGGACATGGGCACTGCGACGAATTTCGACGTGGTGTCGAAGAAGGGCGAGTTCCTCGGCGGGGCGATTGCTCCGGGGCTGAACATCTCCGCCGAAGCGCTCTTTGCGCGCGCCGCCCGGCTGCCCCGCGTGGAGATCCGCCGGCCGGCGAAGATCATCGGCACCAACACCGTCGACAACCTGCAGATCGGACTGTTCTGGGGACACCTGGGGCTGGTGGACTCGATCCTCGAGCGGATGATTGCCGAACTTGGCAGCGAGACGAAGTGCATTGCCACCGGTGGGCTGGCGCACCTGATCGTGAAGGAATCGAAATACATCTCTGAAGTGGACCCCATGCTCACGCTCGAAGGGCTGCGTCTCATCTACGAGCGAAATCGCGCTCCGCGGCACACAGCGCAGGGCGCGCAGAAATAAGCCGTTGGAAAACTACTTCAACTACTTCACGCAAATCGAGGAACGCTTCCAGCAGCGGCGCGGGTCCATCCTGCTGCTCTCGACGCTCGACTGGGCGCTGATTGAAACCTGGCGCGACGCGGGCATTCCGCTCGAGGCGGTGCTGCGCGGCATCGACACGGCCTTCGACCGCTACGAATCGCGCAAAGCTCGCGCCGGAGCGCGGCGGGTCAACGGGCTTGCCTGGTGTGCGCAGGAAGTGATGACCGCGGCCGAGGAGATGCGCGAAGCTTCCATCGGCATGGCGAAGCCGCACGCCGACAGCGCCGCCGCCGGTCTGGAGCAGACGCGGGTCGCCGCGCATCTCGAGCAGGCGGCTGCGGAGCTCCGGCAGGCGCAACTGAGCGGCATTGCGGCGCAGACCGCAGCACAAACAGCCGAGCGACTCGAAATTCTCGCCAAAGGAGTTCGCGAGCAGGAGCCGCGTCTCGAGGAACTGGAGCAGACGCTGACGGTCCTCGAAGAAAAGCTGCTGAACGCTGTGATCGCGACCACTTCCGAAGCGGATCTCATGGCACTGCGCGAGCAGAGCGCGCGCGAACTGGCGCCGTACAAGCGGCGAATGCAGGCTCTGCAGATTCGTCAAATCGAGCAGCAGTTCCTGCACAAGCAGTTGCTGGAAAAGCACCGCCTGCCGCGCCTGAGCCTCTTCTACATGAGGCAGGACTGAACGCACGTGAAGCTGCACATCGAAAAGCCGATCTACGGCGGAGCCGGGCTCGCCCGCCACGAAGGCAAGGCGGTCTTCGTGCCGTTTACGCTGCCCGGCGAGGAAGTCGAAGCGCGGATCGTCGCGGACAAGGGCAGCTACGTCGCGGCAGAACTCCAGTCGGTCGCGGAGCCGAGCAGCGCGCGTGTTGTGGCGCCGTGCCCGTACTTCGGCGCCTGCGGCGGCTGCCACTATCAGCACGCAGCCTACGCGGCGCAGGTGGAGATTAAGGTTGCCATCCTGCGCGAGACGCTGGAGCGCGCGCGCATTCGCGAATTGCCTGACATTACGACGCTCACCGGCGACCCCTTCGGCTATCGCAATCGCATCCGGCTGCACGTGCAGCGCGAGCCCTTCGCACTCTGCTACAAGCATCGCAAATCGCATGTGAATCTGGCGGTCGCAACCTGCCCCATCAGCGCGCCTGCGCTGCAACACGCTGTCGGGATTCTCACACGCGAGGGCCCGCAAGCCGGCTTTGCCGCATGGGCACGTGAAGTGGAGTTATTCACGAATCACGATGACTCGGCCATGCTGGCTGCGTTCTGGACAGAGCGCCCGCAAGTCGAGGCACAGCGGCTGCTCGCTGAGTCATGGCCGCGGCTCCAGCAGCATTTGCCTGAAGTCGTTGGCGCGGGTGTGCTCTCCGTTGAGCAGCGCCGGCAGCCCAGCCGCTTACTGGCGCAGGTGGGTGAGCCGGCACTGCAGTATCAGGTCGGCGGACATCGCTACCATGTGAGCCTCGGCTCGTTCTTTCAGGTCAACCGTTTTCTGCTGGATCGCCTCGTGGAACTCGTCACTAAACAGACTTCGAGATCGGTGGCCTGGGATCTGTATGCCGGCGTGGGCCTGTTTTCCCTGCCACTCAGCGAGCGCTTCGGCGCCGTCACTGCGGTCGAGTCGGCCGGCAGCTCAGCGCGCGACCTGCACGAGAACCTCCGCGGGACACACCACCGCATCGTCGCGTCCGACACGGCCGCCTTCCTGCGCCTCGCCATCGAGCAGCGAGCGCCCACCCCTGACCGGATCGTCGTCGACCCGCCCCGCGCCGGACTCGGCCACGAGGTCACGACGCTGCTGGGCAGGGTGCGCGCTCCCCGGATCACGTACGTCTCCTGCGACCCGCCCACGCTGGCGCGCGACCTCGAGGCGCTGCTCGAGGCAGGCTACTTGCTCCAATCCATAGAGCTGGTCGATTTGTTTCCGCAGACATTTCATTTGGAAGCGGTTACGGAGCTTTCTCTGCGGTAGCCGGCGACGGTGACCACCGCGTGACCCTGCGGTATTAACCAGAAAGTTACTAAAGTTATGAGAGGGGCAACCATCGGGCGCACGGGGAGCGGGCATCCTAGCAATCGCCGGTGATGCGGCCTCCCTTCCTCCAAAGTCACCCGCCAGGATCCCTGACCGATCGAGAACAAACCGGAGACAGGCTCATGAAGCCTCGTTGTTTTCTGCTCCTTCCGCTGCTCGCCTTCGTGCCGAGCGCCTTCGCCACAGTGACGGTCACCAGTCCCGCCGACGGGTCCACCGTCACCAGCCCGGTGCACTACGTTGCCACCGCCAGCGCGGACAACTGCTCGCAGGGCGTGTCGGCCATGGGGATCTGGGTCAACGATTCGCTCGTGTACCAGACCAACGGCAACTCGCTCGATACCACCCTCTCGCTGAGCCCCGGCAGCTACTACACGGTCGTCCAGGAATGGGACAACTGCGGCGGCGCCAGCCATACGAACATCAACATCACGGTGTCGAGCACCTCGGGCGGATCAGGCGGCTCCTCGGGTGGGTCGGGTGGCTCTTCGGGAGTGAATGTCACCAGCCCGACGAATAATTCCACCGTCACGTCGCCGGTCACCTACACGGCGACGGCCACATCGACCACCTGCGCCGCGGGCGTAGCCTCGATGGGCATTTACGTAAACAACAATCTGCAGTACGTCGTGAACAGCAACAGCCTGAACACACAGCTCTCGTTCAATCCGGGGAGCTACAACACGGTAGTACAGGAGTGGGACAACTGCGGCGGCGCGGCGACCACGCCCATTAATATCACTGTCACCAGCGGCTCCGGCGGTGGAGGCGGCGGCAACGGCTACGGCTCGCAGACGGCGGTCAACGTAACCACTCCAGCTCCGAACGCCACGGTGACGTCGCCCGTAACGTATCAGGCCACGGCAACGACTTCCACCTGCACCGCGGGCGTCTCCGCGATGGGCATTTACGTCAACAACAACCTGGTTTACACGGTTAACGGCGATACGCTGAACACACAAATCAACCTCGCGAATGGCCAGCAAAACACCGTCGTTCAGGAGTGGGATAACTGCGGCGGAGCAGCGACGACTTCCATTCCGCTGAATGTCGTCAGCTCCACGAACAACCAGCCCACGGTTTCGATGACCGCCAATCCCACGTCGATCACGGCGGGGCAGACCTCGACCCTGACGGTAAGCGCGACCAATGCCACCAGCGTTACGGTCACCGGCGGAGGCAATTCCTGGACGCTTTCTTCCAGCGGCGGCACCGTCACGGTCACACCGTCGTCCACCACGACCTACACGGCTTCGGCCAGCAGTTCGGCGGGCACGGCAACCGCCAACGCCACGGTGACCGTCGTCGCATCCGGCGGAGGCGGCGGCAGCCTCTCCTCCATCCAGCACGTCGTCCTCATGCTGCAGGAGAACCACTCCTTCGACAACTACTTCGGCATGCTGAATCCCTATCGTCAGGCGAACGGCTGGAACATCGGCGATGACGGCAATACCTACAGCGTCGACGGCATCGACGACAAGCTCAGCACCTTCAGCAACCAGACAGACGAAGGCACCACCTTTTACCCCTTCAAGCTCGCCACCACCTGCGTCGACGACATGAGCAGCGCGTGGCTCGAAAGCTATGGCATGGTGAGCCGCTGGTCATTCTCCACCAGCCGCCCCATCAACATGGACGGCTTTGTCCACATCGCAGAGAACTTCGACAAGGACTGCGCTTCCAGCGGCGTCTGCTCCGGCAGCTTTACCGATTCGACCGGACAGCGCGCCATGGGGTATTACGACCAGGGATTCCTCAACTACTACTACTACATGGCCTCGCAGTTTGCCGTGTCGGATCGCTGGTTCTCGCCCATGTCCAGCAAGAGCATCGATAATCGCCTTGCCACCTTCACCGGCGGCACAACCCAGGGGCTGACGCACGATCCAGGCTCTGACGACCATCTGCCGCAGCTGCAGATCCAGACGATTTTCGACGAACTGCAGTCAGCCGGCGTTTCCTGGAAGATCTACTACACCGTCACTCAGGGTCTGTGCCTGAGCGAAAGCAACTGCAGCGGAGACCGGTTGCCGGCCACCGATTATGGAACCTTCACCAGCTCCAACAAGTATCTCTATTCGAATCCGAGCGGAGCCGCCTGCACTGGTTCGACGCAGCCTTCGAGCGTAGTCGGCGATTCCACCAACTCGTTCTGCATCGACACGAATCACATCGCACCGGTGTCGCAGTACTACACCGATGTCGCCAACAACAGCCTGCCCGCCTTCGCATTCATCGAGGCCGGATACGGCAACAACGACGAACACCCCGGCTCGGGCCAGTCCATCCTCGCCGGTCAGCAGCAGGTCTCAAAACTCGTCAACGCCCTGATGACCAGCCCGTCCTGGAGCAGCTCTGTCTTCTTCTTCTCCTACGACGAAGGCGGAGGCCCGCTCGACCATGTGCCGCCGGTGCCGGGTCATTCGAACCAGAACACCGACGCATCCCTCGGGACCATCCCGGATATTTCGAGCATCGCCGTCAATCCGGACAGCTACAAGCCGTGCGTGCCGTCGAACGGAACGCCGACCATCCACTGCGATCTGGACTCGGCTGACCCGGGCGCGCAATCGACGGACGCTCCGGCGGTCAACGGGTTCGCCGCGCAGCTTGGCTTCCGCGTGCCGAACTTCGTGGTCTCGCCGTTCGTGCGGCGCCACTACGTTTCCCACATTCCCATGGATCACACCGCGATCATCAAGTTTGTCGAGAACCGCTTCATCGGCAGCTCAGCGCATCTGACCGCGCGCGACGCCGCCCAGCCGAACCTGCTCGACTTCTTCGACTTCACGAATGTGCCGTGGGCGACGCCGCCTTCACCGCCGGCGCCGGTCACACCGCAATCGCTCGGCTACGATCCGTGCAATCCGACGACTCTGCAGTAGTGGGCAGACTCCGCACCAAAACAACAGGGGAGTGGCTTCAGCCGCTCCCCTGCTTGTTCTGCGATTGCTCTTTATTACGAAACGCGAAGCGTTCGCCTGAACGGCCAGTTCACCAGCGTCCCCAGGCGCGGCTGATGTAGTCCGTCATCGTCATCATGATCAGCACGATGAACGTGAATAAGCCCGAGGCGACGGTCATCATAGTCAGTTTGGAGCTGTACTTCACGTGCATGAAGAAGAGCACGACGAGCGTCATCTTCGTGCAGGCAATGGCCAGTGCCACCACCGCGTTGAACATCCCCAGATCCACATAGGAAACCGCCGTGGTTGTCGCGGTCAGAACCAGCAGCGCGGCTCCGATCACCAGATACACTCTTGGCGAGACGATGTGCTCGGCGTGATGGGTCGGTTCAGATGGATGCGAGTGCAGCTCGTGCTCGATATTCATGAGTACTGGTCCTTGATGGAATTACTGCCCCTCTTCCGCAAGCGCCGTCACTGGTGTCGACTGATCAAATACAGCAACGGGAATAAAAAGATCCACACAATATCGACGAAGTGCCAGTAAAGTCCGAAATTTTCTACCGGCGCCACATGGCCCGTTGTGTATGCGCCGCGGGAAGCGCGGAATACCAGCAGCGCCAGCAGCGACACACCGATGATCATGTGCAGCGCGTGCATGCCGGTCATGGCGAAATACAGCGAGTAGTACACCTGAGTCTTCTCGGCCATGTCCAGCGGCAGCACGTCGTCTGGATAAGCCTTGCTCGGGTGCAGGAACGACTCGGGGCTGAAGTTCAGGCCCGGCACGTGATGCTCCACCCACTCGTCGTGCCACTCGTACGCCTTGATGCCGAGGAATCCGCAGCCCAGGATGATGGTCAGGATTCCCCACACCACCAGCGACCGGCGCATTCTCGTCTCCGCCGCGTGAACGCCCATCGCCATCGTAAAGCTGGAGATAATCAGCACCGTAGTGTTGGTTGTGCCCGCCCAGATGTGCAGCGTGTGGCTGCCGGCCACGAACGCCGGGTAATACCAGTTGCGAAAGATCAGGTAGGCGCAAAACAGGCCGCCGAAGAACATGATTTCCGTCAGCAGGAAGAGCCACATGCCGAACGTGGCTGCCTCGCGCTGCTGAGGAACGCTCGCGAAGTGGTGGCGCAGAAACGGCGGGTGTTCCCCGCCGTGCGGATGCGGGGTTTCGGCGGTCTGCGCGGCAAGTGTCTGGCTATCCAACGGTGGTTACCTCGCTCCCTCGAGTGCTTTCCAGCCACTCATAATCATAGGCTTCGTGCGTAACGACCGGCGTCTCAGCGAAGTTCTCCGTGAGCGGTGGCGACTGGATCTGCCATTCCAGTCCGGTGGCCTGCCACGGGTTCGGGCCTGCGATCTTGCCGTACTTCAGCGACCAGGTGAGATACAGCAGCGGCAGCAGATAGCCGACGCCGAGCACGCTGGCTCCGGCGCTCGAGAAGACGTTCAGCACCTGGAATTCCGGCGGATAAGCCGCATAGCGCCGCGGCATACCCAGGTAGCCAAGGATGAACTGCGGGAAGAACGTCAGGATGAAGCCGACAAACGTAATCACCGCCGCGAGTTTCGAAACGCCTTCCGGATACATGCGGCCAGTCATCTTGGGCCACCAGAAGTGCACGCCCGCCAGATACGCCATCAGCATGCCGCCCACCATCACGAAGTGGAAGTGGGCCACGATGAAGTACGTCTCGGTCAGGTGGATGTCCATGCCCAGCGTTCCCAGGAAGACGCCGGTGAGGCCGCCGATGGTGAACAGCCCGAGAAATCCGAACGCGTAGAGCATCGGCGTCTCGAACGTGATCGAACCCTTGTAGAGCGTTGCCGACCAGTTGAAGATCTTGATGGCGGAGGGCACAGCAACCAGCATGGTCAGCAGCGAGAAGACCAGCGCCGAGTAGTTGGAGATGCCCATGATGAACATGTGATGGGCCCACACGAAGAATCCGAAGACCGCGATCGCCACCGAGGAGAACGCCACGGCCGTGTATCCGAAAACCCGCTTGCGCGAGAACGTGCTGATCACCTCGGAGATGACGCCCATGCCCGGCAGAATCATGATGTACACGGCCGGATGCGAATAGAACCAGAACAAGTGCTGGAAGAGCAGCGGGTCGCCGCCCTTGGCCGGATCGAAAACGCCGATGCCGATGGTGCGCTCCAGAACGATCAGGACCAGGGTGATGGCAAGCACCGGGGTGCCGAGCACCATCAGGATGGACGCCGCGTAATGCGACCAGCAGAACAGCGGCAGCCGGAACCACGTCATGCCCGGCGCGCGCATGCGGTGAATGGTGACGATGAAGTTCAGGCCGGTGAAGATGGAACTGAATCCGGCGACGAACACCGCAAGTCCCGCCGTGACTACGTGGGTGTTGAGGTAGTGGGTGCTGAGCGGCGTGGTGAAGGTCCAGCCGGTGTCGACGCCGCCGAAGGTGAGGCAGCAGATCATCATGATGCCGGCGGCGATGTACAGATACCAGCTCAGCAGATTGATCTTCGGAAACGCCAGGTCCTTGGCGCCCACCATGATCGGGATGGCGAAGTTGCCGACCGTAGCCGGGACCGAGGGCACCAGGAAGAAGAACACCATGATGATGCCGTGCGCCGTGAACACCTTGTTGTAGGTGTCCGGAGCCAGCAGATCGCTCATCGGCGTCAGCAGCTCCATGCGGATCAGGCCGGCCATGGCCCCCCCGATGAAGAAGAAGAAGGTGATCGAGATCAGATACAGCATCGCGATCCGCTTGTGATCGCCCGTCAGCAGCCAGCTCTTGAGGCCGTATTCCTTGTTGAGATACGAGACCCTTGGTAGTGTGGCCGTTGATTGATCCGGCAAGCTAACGATTGTACTCATGGTTTCACCGCCCCTGGCGCCAGCGCGGGAGCCGAAGTTCCGGCCGGCGACGTGCCCGTTTGCACGGGCTGTGCAGAACTGTTGTCGATCGTTTGCTGGATCCGGTACTGCGAGTCCAGCCGCTTAATGTATTCCACCAGATCGATCAGGCCTTCTTCGCTCACCTGACCCTGGTAGGTTGGCATGATGGGCGCGAATCCCGCGATCTCATGCATGGTTGGATTCAGGATCGTGTCCCGCAGGAACGCATCGTCCACCGTCACAAACTGTCCATTTCTCAGCTGGAGGTGCGCGCCGTAAACATTGGCAAGGTTCGGACCGTGCGCATTGGGCGTGGAGTTATGGCACGAGTTGCAACCCAGGCTGGCAAACAGCCGCTCTCCGTTCTGCGCCAGCGAAGTGCCGCTGGTGGAATTGGCGGCCCACGCCTGGTAATCTTCCGGGGTCATCGCGACCACTTCGCCGATCATCTGCGAGTGCAGCGTGCCGCAGTACTGGGTGCAGAACAGGTGGTAGGTGCCCACCTTGGTGGCCTCGAACCACACCGTGTTGTAGCGGCCCGGAATCACTTCGCGCTTCACGCGGAAGGCCGGGACCGAGAAGCTGTGGAAGACATCCTGCGAAATCAGCGTGAGCTGCACGGGCTGATTGATGGGAATGTGCAGCGAATCGATCTCGTGCTGCCCGCCCGGATGCTCGGCTTTCCACATCCACTGCTTGCCCACAACATAGATGTTCATGGCGTTCGGCGGCGGGCTGTAAATGCGGAAATACAGCAGCGCGCCCCACACGAAGCAAATCATGAACAGGATCAGCGGAATGATCGTCCAGGTGGCTTCCAGCAGCGTGGAGCCTTCGATCGGCGTTGCTACCGGGCTCATCTCCTTGCGGTAGCGAATGGAGAAGGTGACGACGATAAGGGCGACCGCAACCAGGCCGACAACGGAGATCAGGATAAGAAAGAAGTACAGCGCGTCCGCGTACGGTGCAATGCTCGACGCTTCCGGCGGGAACACCGCGAAGTTGGTAAGCCACTTGATGAGAAATTGCCAAAATACCGGACTGATGAAATGCATCGTCGCCTTATCCGAGTTTCGTTCCGAGTTTTGTTCCGAGCTTTGTCTGGCTGGCCAGAGTCGTTCGTTGCGCGCGCGCCTCGCGCATGTCGCGCCGGAAATTGATCAGCAGAAAGATGCCCAGGCACAGCACCGTCAGCACTCCGCCCGCCTGAATGATGCGAACGTACAGCAGCGTGTGATGATTCAGGCTTGGGTCGTAGCGGAAGCAGTAGGTCAGCAGGTTGTCCACCAGCGATCCGATCGAACCGTGCGAAGCATCGACCAGGCCCAGCTGAATGTCCCTCGCCGAAAACTCCACGCCCATGTAGTACTGCGCCAGCCGTCCCTGCGGTGTAACCAGCTCCACCGCGCTGGCGTGCGCGTACTGCGTGGACACGCCGTCAGGCCCCTTCATCGGGACATAACCAAAACCCACCGTCGTCGCCAGAGCGCGAATCGCGGGCTCCTGGCCGGTGAGGAAATGCCAGCCGCTCTCCGCGCCCGGACGCCCGTAGCGTTTCACATAAAACGCCTTCTCATGCGCGGCTATCTGCGGCGTCTCCGAAGGATCGATGCTGACGAAGACCACGTCGAAGTCGCGCCCGGCATTGAACTTCACCGCTTCCAGCGCGCCCACCAGCCCGTCGATTTCCTCCGGGCAGAGAATCTTGCACTGGTAATAGACCAGCGACAGGATCACGGGACGCTTGCCGAAGTAATCGCCCAGATGCACGGCCTTGCCGGTCTCGTCAGTGAATTCAAGATTCAGCGGCAGCTGCGTGCCGAGCTTCTGCTGGATATTGATCTTCTTCAGGATCAGCGGCTGCTGATCGGCGGGCGTTCCGGGCTTCTGGAAGCCAAACCACTGGCTCTGCGCATGCGCAGCCGGCAGCGCGAGCGCCAATCCCAATAGCGCCAGCGCTGCTCTGTTTACCATCTGTCTTCCACGAATTGTGATCCCATTTTTCATCTGTAACTGCTAACTCGCTGACCCGCTAACTTGCTAACTCGCTATCGCTCACTTGTTATTCGCCTTCGACGAGGCCTGCTCGCCGGGTTGCATGGTTTCGCCATGCAGCTCCTGCTCGTACGCTGTCGGCGCATAGCCGTCGGTCAGCGGCATCTGCACGGTCGGGCGGCTGTCGCCGACCATGGCCGCCTGCTCCTGTTCCTGAGGAGCGACCGGCAGGCCCTTCTGCGCGATGATCTGCATGGCGCGCTCAATCGGAATGCGCACCGTCCCCTTGCCGCGATCGATCCAGCTGTAATTCTCCAGCAGCAGATTTTCGCGGTCGTGCAGATCGGCCAGATCCTGGTTGCCGTCGTCGGTCTCCAGCCGCGGCGTGGGGAACTGCCGCGTCAGCGACGCCAGCTGCTGCTGCTCCAGCTGCGGGCTTGACTGGATTGCCTTGCGCGGCGCGATCTGGTTCTCCGCGCGCCACTTGTTGATTGGCCCGTCGGCGCGATCCAGCCCGTTGTTGATCACCTTGCCCATGCCGAAGCAGAAGACAAAAAACACCACGACCGAGATAAACAGCGCGATGAGGAACACCGCGATGCCGCCAACGTTCGCATCGGTGACCTCGAAGCCCTCGCGCACCGAGGGATCGCCTCCGTGCGCTTTCGGGTCGCGGTTCGGCTGCTCGTGCGGATCAGGCGTGGGCATGCTGCGCCTCCAGAATTTCCGCCAGATGCGGATCGTTGGTCGCAATCAGCGGCCGGCTCATCAGTTGCTGGAAGTAGTACACCAGCCAGAAGCTGAACATCGCCGCCGGCATCGCGGCGTATTCCAGGATTCCCCAGCTGAAGTGCAGGTTGCGCGCGGCGTCCCTGAAGGACGGTTCGATCAGCCAGAACATATCCCAGAAGCCGGCGAAGATCATGATGCAGCCGGTGATCGTCATCTTCCTGTCGATCCGCTTCAGGTCGCGCGACAGCAGCAGAGTGAACGGAATCAGCCAGTGGAAGATCACGTCGAGCGTGGCGATGATGCCCCAGTTGCCGCGAATGCGGTCCAGGAACCAGGGAATCTCTTCCGGCGAGTTGCCCGACCAGATAATGATGAACGCGCCGAAGGCAAAGTAGATGTTCAGCATGACCAGTGCAAAACACAGTTTGCCGATGTCGTGCTGCTCGATGATGCGGAAGGTGCTTCGGATCGGCTCAACGCCTTTGAAGGCGATTAGGGTCAGCAGCGCCAGCGGCAGAACGTAGAAGGCTTCTCCGACCAGATACTGGAAGCCGTAGATCGTCGAGTACCAGGTCGGATCAATCGACATCACCCAGTAAATGACCAGAACGAAGAGCAGCACCGAATAGAGCACCACCCCGAAGCCGCTCAGGTTCTCAAATTTGGTGCGCCAGTAGCCGACATTGGGCAGCGGATCGGCGTCGCGCCGCAGCGACCAGGCGTTCAGTTTGATCGCGTAAAACGCGAGGATCGCAAAGCACACCAGCGAGACGATCCAGTAGTTCTTCACGTTCAGCATGGGCTGCTTCCAGTGGATGGCATGCGCCATATCCGCCGAAATCAGTCCCTGCTTGTAGGCTTCGGCCCAGTTATCCGCATACTGCGCCCACGGATAGAGATGACCCTGCGTCGCGCCGAAAAACGCGACCGGCAGAAACATCAGCACGACCAGCGGCCAGGTGCGCGTCATGGCCTCCAGCGGACGGCGGACCATCAGTCCCCACTTGCCGCCGGAGAGGTACTGCACTTCCAGCAGCGCCATGCCGCCGAAGCAGAATCCGAAGCACATCACGAACCCGTCGAGCCAGCCGCGCAGCAGGTGCTCCCAGCCCAGGTGGTCCTGCGCCTGTCCCAGGAAGGCCAGGATCACCGCGATGGCTGAGCACACCAGGCCGACGATCAGCGCCCGCGACCGCCAGCCGGCCACGAACGGCGGCGCATTCAGCGTCGCAGGCAATCCTTTGCTGAAAGAATCATTCCCCACGTTATTGCGCTCCTGAGGGCCGGGCCGGGGTCTTGCTCATCCCGCCCTGAGTCTGCTTGTTCGGAACCGCGGGCGCAGAGGGCGCCTTCGCGCTCTCGCCCGGTGCCCCTGCCACAATCTGCGTTTGCGGCGCCGGATACACCGCTGTTGCCGGCATCGGCCACGGTCCCGCGTAGTCCGCCGGATAGCCGTCCTTTACCGCAATGTCTTTCAGGTCCTGCACCTGCGCGCCCGCCGGAACATCAGCGGTCGTCGCAGCCTGGCTCAGCTGCAGCGCGCGGATATACGCCGCGATTGCCCAGCGGTCCTCAGGCGTCACCTGCGCTTTGTAGTCCGGCATCGCGCCGAAGCCGTTGGTCATGACGTAGAAATAGTGGCTCAGCGGCTGGCCGCGGCGTTTGGCGTCGTGCAGATTGCCCGCCGGCTTGTAGCCGCGCTGCACGATCATCCCCGCGCCGTTGCCCACGCGTGAGTGGCAGGGCGAGCAGTACACGTTGAAGCGCTCCTGGCCGCGAGCCAGCACCTGCATGCTCACCGGGAACGGCATCATGTCGGCTTCCTTGCCGTTCATCAGCCCCGTATAGAAGTAGTCGCTCTCGTAAAGCTGGCCGCGCGCCACCGTGTGCTCCACCTGCGGACGCACGCTGCGCCCATCCGCAAAGAGCGTCGTCGGCCGCTGCGGAAACATCCTCGGCTGGTCCTGCATGTCCTGCCGGCAACCGGCGGCGAACACAAGCAGCCCCAATGCGGCCGCTGCGCTCATGCCGCGCAGGAGTGCCGTGGAGCGCGGAGCAATCCGGCTTGCCGCTGACTGCTGACTGCTGACCGCTGCTTTAATACTCCACCTCCACCACCGAAATCGGTGTCTGCGCTTCAAGGAACCCGCGCGTTTCCGTGGTCTCGAATTTGGGATCGGTCGATTCGAGGCACAGGAAGAACTTGTCGCTGGTCGCCCCATTCCGGAAGTTGGGCGCGTTGAACACCGGGTGATACAGCTTCGGCAATCCGCACAGCGCCAGCATGCCGAAGGCGGCGGACAAGCCCGACCACAGAATGGTCCACTCATACGCCGGAACCACAAAGGCCGGCCACGAATAGTACGGGCGGCCCGCGATGTTCAGGGGGAACGCCCACACCGAGATCCAGGTTTCCAGCGAGAACATCGCCACGAGTCCCAGCAGGCCGCCCAGCAGGCAGACCAGCGAAACCTCGTCGCGATGGAATCCGATGGCCTCCGCCGCTTCCTCCACCGGATACGGCGTGTAGCAGTCCATGCGCCGATAACCCGCGTGATAAGCGGCTCTGGCGGCATGCACCAGATCGGTGGGCGATTCGAATTCAGCCATCAGGCCGTACAGTCCTTCAGGTAAAGGCATTAGTCACCTGCCTCCGGAAGCAAATCGCGCTTTTCTCTCACTTTCGCCTGCGGCAGCATCAGCCGAAGCTCCGACATCGGAATCATGGGCAGCAGGCGAACGAACAGGAAGAAGCAGAAGGTGAAGAATCCCAGCGTGCCAAGGAACGTGCCGTAATCCCAGCGCGTCGCCCGGTAAGTGCCCCACGACGATGGCAGGTAGTCGCGCGTCAGGCTGGTGATGACGATGACGAAGCGCTCCAGATACATGCCGGTGTTGATGATCAGCGACATGATGAACGTAAACGCCACGCTGACGCGCAGCCTGCGCGACCACAGCAACTGCGGCAGCGCGATATTGCAGGTGATCAGCGCCCAGTACGACCAGCCCATGGGACCGAACATGCGGTTCCACATCATGAAGTATTCCCAGTGGCTCGCCGAATACCAGGACATGAACACTTCGCTGGAGTAGCCGTAGGCCACGATGAGGCCCGTCGCCAGCATGACCTTGTTGCAGTTGTCGATGTGGCGGATCGTGATCAGGTCTTCAAGGTGATAAAACGTGCGGATCGGAATCGCCAGCGTCAGCACCATGGCAAATCCGGAGTAGATAGCGCCGGCCACGAAGTAAGGCGGGAAGATTGTCGTATGCCAGCCCGGCAGAAGCGCGACAGAGAAGTCGAGGGAGATGACCGAGTGCACCGAGAGCACCAGCGGCGTGGCCAAACCGGCCAGCAGCAGCGACGCCGTCTCATACCGCACCCAGTGGCGCACCGATCCGCGCCAGCCCATGGCCAGCATGCCGTAGCAGAACTGCGCGAATTTCGACTGCGACCGGTCGCGGAGCGTTCCCAGGTCGGGAACCATGCCGATGTACCAGAACACCACCGAGATGGTCGCGTAGGTCGAGACCGCGAAGACGTCCCACATCAGCGGTGATCTGAACTGCGGCCAGTAGTTCATCGAGTTCGGATACGGGAAGAGCCAGTAGCCCAGCCACGGACGTCCCAGGTGCAGCACCGGGAACATGCCGGCGCAGGCCACCGCGAAGATCGTCATGGCTTCCGCGAAACGGTTGATCGAGTTTCGCCAGCCCTGCTTAAACAGCAGCAGAATCGCCGAGATCAGCGTGCCCGCGTGGCCGATACCGATCCACCACACAAACTCGACGATCGCGAAGCCCCATGCCACCGGGATCGTCACCGCCCAGATGCCTACGCCGCGCAGGAACAGCCACGTCACGCAGATCATCAGCAGCCCAACGATCGAGCCGGCCAGCATGAATCCAAACCACCACCCCAGCGGGGTATGGCTGGTCAGCACGATCCGGGAAACTTCCTCGGTGACCGACTTGAACGTATGTCCCGGCGCGATGACCCGGTGCTCTTCTGTCACCGGATCGATCATCGGATTGTTGACGGGTGCGTCTTTCGTCGCCATCTACCGCTTCCCCTTTGATCCCTTCTCGCTGCCTTGCTGACTTGCTGGCTCGCTAACTTGCTGACTCGCTCACTGCTAGCTCTCGTACTCGCCCAGCGCCTTCGCCAGCTCGTCGTTGATGTTTAGCACGCCCGCTACGTACGTGGTCCGCGGACGAGTGTTGATGTCCGCCAGCACGCCGTACGAGCGGCTGTTCGTCTTGATCTTTGCCACCTGGCTGTTGCGGTCGTTGATGTTGCCGAAGATGATCGCGTTGGTCGGACAGGCTTGCTGGCACGCCGTGCGAATCTCACCGTCGCGAATGGCGCGGGCTTCCTTGTCCGAACGGATCTTCACTTCCTGGATGCGCTGCACGCAGTAGCTGCACTTCTCCATCACGCCGCGGCTGCGCACGCTGACATCGGGGTTGCGCATCAGCTTCAGGCTCTCCGTCTCGTAGTCGGAGTACAGCAGGAAGTTGAACCGCCGCACCTTGTAGGGGCAGTTGTTCGAGCAGTAGCGCGTGCCCACGCAGCGGTTATAGACCATCATGTTCAGGCCTTCGGGCGAGTGCACCGTGGCACCCACCGGGCAAACCTGTTCGCAGGGCGCGTTCTCGCATTGATGGCAGGTCATAGGCTGGAAGTGCGCGCGCGGCGCCGCCAGATCCCCCTCGTAATATGTGTCGATACGGATCCACTGCATGATGCGGCCGATCTTGGCCTGCAGCCGCCCTACCACCGGGATATTGTTCTCCGCGTAACAGGCCGCCACGCAGGCGTTGCAGCCGACGCAGGAGTTCAGGTCGATCGACATCCCCCACGCATTCTTGTCGTAGCGATAGGAGGGGAACATGCTCTCGTTCGGCTCCGGCACAATGCGGCCTTCGCCCTGGTGAGCAAATTCCGGATCGGCCTTGTACTCGGTCAGCGTGGTGTAGCGGATGATGCCGCGATCCAGCGCCTCATTGCCTTCGAGCGAATGCGTGCCGCTGCCGTCGCCGCCATGAGCCACCGAGCGCTGATCGATGTGGTGACTCTTGGAGATGCCGAGATCGTAGATCTCGCCCGTCTTGCGCACGCCGGCGCCGGTGAGCAGCCATGGCGAACCGGACTGCTGCAGGAAATACGCGTTGTAGCCGATGCCGCCGGCCACGCGCCCCACCCGCCGCCCCTGGCCGAGGGTCACGACGATCACGTCGTCGGCCTGGCCGGGAACAGCCATGGCGCCGCAGATAATCTTCTTGCCGCCCCACGAAATTTCCACCGCGTCGTCTTCAGCCAGCTTGAACTTCTCCAGCGTGGCGAAGCTCATCTGCGCGGCGTTGTCCCAGGTCAGGTTCGTGATCGGCCGTGGAATCTCCTGCATCCAGCCAACGTTGGCGTAGCGCCCATCGTAGAGGTTCAGATCCGGCCGGAACAATACTTCGACGCCGCTGCTCGATTGCGCCGCACTCGGCCCGGCCGCTGCTCCGCCCCTCGGCGTCCCGTTTTTCGGCTGGAAGGCTGTGTCCGCGATCCACCCGTCGTGCAGCACCTTGCGCCAGTTGAATTCGAAGTCCCCTTTGGACAACTGCTGTTTCCAGTTGCCCCGCACCGCGTCGTACGGTGAGACGTCCGGCTGGTCGAGCATCGACTGGATGATCTCGTGCTCCGAGTGACCGCCGTACAGCGGATCGATCATCGGCTGAACGATGCTGACGGTGCCGTCGTAGGCGCGCGCATCGGACCACTTCTCCAGATAATGCTGGCTGTTGATGTGCCAGTGCGCGATCAGCCCGGTCTCATCCTGATGCGATCCAAGATGGACCACCGTGCCCACTTTGCTCATCGCATCTTCGAAGTCCAGATCCACCGGCGTCGCGTAGACCGGATTGGCATTCAGAATGACCAGCCAGTCGACCTTGCCGCCGAGCATGTCCGCGACCAGCGCCTTGAGATCGTCGAGCTGAATCGAGGGCATTGGGTTCACGGGATCGGTGTAGACCACCGTCTTGCCCACGTTGCCCAGTGCCTGGTTGATTGCAAACGCGGCCAGGTGCACTGCGGGCGGCGCATACTCGCCAGGAATCACCACGCTGCGCCCGGCGCTCCCCTTCAGATCGGCGACAACACCCTGCAGATACGTGGTCGTGTGCTGCGGCCAGGAGTAGCCCGGCTGCGATCCGCCTGCGCCCACGGCGGCGGCCAGCGCCTGCGCAAACAGAGGCACCTCGCTCGGCTTGAGAGCCAGGCGATGCTCCGCCTTGAAGCCGGTCGTCGTGGTTCCACTCTCGACCACGTAGAGCCGGTTCATGTCCTGCGTGCCGGCAAGCTTCCGTTTGCTGGCGTAGTCGCGCGAGAGCTTATGGAAGCCGGGGAACTGCGCGCCGCCCAGGAAGTCCGCGTCCAGCGAGACGATCACGTCCGCGCCGTCAAGCCGGTACTGCGCATCGACAAAGTCACCGAACGCCTGCTTTGCCGCCGCGTAGTGATAATCGCGGTTCACCGGATCGTACTGGACGAACTTCGCCTTCGGATAATTCTTCTGCGCCTGCTGCCACTGCGCAGCCAGCGTTGGCGACGTCACGGTCGCACTCAGGAAGTACAGGCCTTCTCCGCCGGAAGGCTTTTTGTCCGCGAGCATTCCGCGAAACGCCGCCAGAAACGCCGGCCACGGGCGCTGGTCGCCATGATAGCTAACGTGCTGCGAGCGGTCCGGATCGTACAGGTCGAGCAGCGTGGCCTGAGTGATCGGGTCCGATCCGCCGCGCGTGTAAGCGTGCTCGGGATTGCCGTCGACCTTAATCGGCCGGTAGGCATCGCTCTTGATGAGCACCGGCACCGCGCCGGTGGTGAACGGAAAGGCGGATGCGAAATACACCGGTTTCCCGAGGATCAGATCCTCAGGCGCCTGCACGTACCCGTGGATCTCCTCGTCGGGCTGCTTGGTGCAACCGGCGAGCCCAGCCAGCGCCATCGAGGCACCCATCACCTTCAGGAAACTGCGGCGCGATACCGGGTCGATCCATTCCGAAGCCTGCGACGGGAATTCCTTCTCCACCGCCTCGCGGAACTCCGGCGTGTCGGCCAGCTCATCGATGCTTCGCCAGAATTTCTTCCCCGTCTGGCCCGCCAGCTTTGCGCGAACTTCCGCCAGAGTCAGGGCTCCCGGCGCACCCGATTTTGGTGCGCTGGGATGAAGCGTCGGCTTCTTCGTCTCGATCTGCACGAGGTTCGCTGGCTGCTGGCCGCTGACTGCTGACTGCTCGTTTCTGTTCATCGGTGACAAACCTCGCAGCTGGTCAGCTCGCGCGGATTGCGGATCTTGTAGTGCTCCGCCAGAAAATTGCCCAGCGCCTGCTGATCGGTGAACCTGGTGTAGTGCAGCCCCGCGGGAAGCACGGCCGGCGTCGGGTTCTCGCTGCCAATCTGGGTACCCGGCACCTGAGCGTGCACGCCCTTCAGCGGCGGATCAAGCGCCGCCATCTCTTCTCCGCCTCCCGGACCCTGCGTCGTGCACGTCACGCTCTCGGCCGTTGGCGTCCCTGTGCTCACGTCCTGCGCCGCGCACCACACCGGATTCAGCTCCGACGCGGGCTTCCACGCCATGTTGTAGATTTCGCTCGTCGGCCGCAGGTTCTTCTCCGGATTGCGATGGCAGTTGAGGCACCACTCCATCTGCAGCGAATTCTCCATGTACATGATGGGCATCTCGTCGACGCGCCCATGACACGAGGAGCACCCGATACCCTTGTTCACGTGAATTTCATGATTGAAAAAGACGTAATCCGGCAGGTCGTGCACGCGCGTCCACGGAATCGATTGTCCCGTCGCCCAGCTCTCCCGCACCGGCTGCAGCAGATTCGCGTTGGTCCAGATCTGCGCATGGCAGTTCATGCAGGTCTTCGTCGGAGGAATGCCCGCGTAACTCGACTTCTCAACCGTCGTGTGACAGTACTGGCACTGCAGGCCCAGGCCTTCCACGTGATGCTTGTGGCTGAACGGCACCGGCTGGTCGGCTCGCTGTCCCTGCCGCGTCACCCACGGCGACCTCTGCAGTGCATCGAGCGTCAGCCCGAGGGCAATCACAATCAGCCCCGTCAGAATCAGGGTCATCCTGGCCAGCGCGTTCGAGCTGCGATCAAAAATCTGCGGCATGAATGCGTCCTGCTACTCCTGGTGAATCGCTGCGAGTGGAAGACGTGAGCTTTCCCGGGTTTTGCGCCCGCTCGCCGCACAAGGCACACAACCGTCGAGCCTCAGACGGCGCACAGCGGGGCATTGCCGAAATCGCCATGTTGTTTTTCAGGAGGACGAAACTCCGAGCGTCGGACCGGGTCCCGCACCTGGCTGTTGTCAAAATGTGTTGTGGATCACATCCGACTGTGACCTGCATCACATATTCGTTGCAAACAAGCAATATATCGGCTGCGAGCCGTCACATGCAACCCGTGTCACAGGAGCATGAAATTTTTTCTGCCCTGGGCTATTCGCATTCGAGCCGCCAAGCTGCGCCGGCCTGCTTCGTCCCCTGACGATTCCGCAGTTGACATGAATGCTTCTGTAACCAAACAGGTACCATTTTCAACGAAATCTATGGCCAGGCTGCTGACTCGCTGACTGGCTTCCCGGCTCACGCGCACACGCCTCATCGTGTAGAACAAGCCTGCAGCCTCAAATGCATTTGGAAGGGATCGGCGCCGGCGCGATGAGAACTCTGCTCGTTATCCTCTGCACTTTGTTTGCGCGTCACCTGCTCGTCGCGCAGTCAACCGTGTGGCAGCCGTCGCCGGGTCACACACAGCTGCCGATCTGGCCCGGAGCCGCTCCCGATCCTCAGCCGGTGAAGGGACCGGAGACCGCGACGCAAACTGGCCCGGAGGAGCTGGTTGCCGGCCGGCCCTCGACCTTCATCAGCAACGTCACACGCCCAACCATGACGGTCTACTCGCCCTCTGGAGCAAATACCGGCGCCGCGGTGGTGGTCTTCCCCGGCGGCGGCTATCAGATCCTGGCCATCGACCTGGAAGGATCCGAGGTCTGCGGCTGGCTCACGCGCATCGGCGTCACGTGCATCCTGCTGAAGTATCGGGTCACCGACGTCGGCCCGTACCCCAAGTCAGGGCCCTGGCCTGAATCGCCGATGGCGCTGGAAGATGCCCAGCGCACGATGGGGCTGGTGCGTCTGCACGCCGCCGAGTGGCACATCGATCCACACCGGATTGGCGTGCTTGGCTTTTCCGCAGGGGGACACCTGGTCGCCGCCATGAGCACGCTGTACGACAAGCACCTGTACGCCCCCATCGACGACGCCGACCGTGAAAGCCGCCGCCCTGATTTCGCCCTGGCCATCTATCCCGGCCATCTGTCGATTAGCTTTGCGGAAGGCGACGCGCGCGTCGGCACGAAAAAATTCGACCTTCATTTCCCGCCGGCAGCCGACAAGAACCTCGCGATGAATCCCTATGTTCCTATCACCCGGCAAACCCCGCCGACCTTTCTGGTCCAGGCCGAAGACGATCACGTGGACGGCGTCAATCAGGCGCTCGCCTACTACATCGGCTTGAAGAACGCGGGCGTTCCGGTGGAGATGCACCTCTACGCCCAGGGCGGCCATGCCTTCGGCCTGCGGCACACCGACCTTCCCATCTCCGACTGGCCGCAGCTGGCGGAACGCTGGCTCCGCACCATCGGCATGATCCCGCAGCCGGCGCGCTGATCAGCACTCGCTACCAGCCACCGGCCTACTCCCTGTTGCCTATTGCCTATTGCCTGTACTCTGCTTCCATGATCGATGGAAGACGCGCCGTCCGCTACGACGCCGAACTGGCCTGCCGGCAACTGGCCGAGGCCGATCCGAAACTCGCCGAGCTGATGCGCCGCGCCGGCCCCTTCACTTTGCGGCTGAAAAGCCAGCACTCACCCTTCGAGGCGCTGCTCGAATCGATCATCTATCAGCAGCTCCATGGCAAAGCCGCGGCAGCGATCCTGAAGCGCCTGCTCACCGCGTTTGGCGAGCTGCATCCCTCGCCCGAGCATCTGCTGCAGGCCCCCGACGACATGCTGCGCGCCTGCGGTCTCTCCGCGGGCAAGACGAAAGCGCTGCGCGACCTGGCCGCGAAGACCCTCGACGGCACAGTCCCCACGCTCGCCGCGATCCGCCGCATGCCCAACGAGGAAATCATCGAGCGCCTCACCGAGGTGCGCGGCATCGGCCAGTGGACCGTCGAGATGCTGCTCATCTTTCGCCTCGGCCGGCCCGATGTCTTCCCGCTCACCGATTACGGTGTCCGCAAAGGCTTCGCGCTCACCTTCAACCGCCTGCCGAAGAACAAGCCCTTCGACGCCAGCATGCTCGCAAAACCCGACGCGATGCAGCGCCGCGCGGAGAAGTGGCGCCCATGGCGTTCCGTCGCCAGCTGGTATTTGTGGCGGGCCTGCGATTTGGCGGGAAAGAAGATGGTGCTGCCGGACTAGCGGCGCGTGCGGGAGCATGGTATTGGCATGCTGAGCGCATGAACCAGGCTCGAAACGGCAATTCTCAGTCGCCCATCCCTGTCCGGTACAACTTGATCGCCTGGTACACCCCCGTCGCGAGCAACAGCCCGATGAGGATTAGAACAAACGAAGTAACTGGATGTATGAGCCTGTCCATCGCGTTCGGAAACACGGGGGTAAGGGCGATGAATACGAGAAATATGCCCCATCCGGACAGGAGACAGCGCTGAAAGGCTCGCAGAGCTGTTGGAGCCTCTGTCCCCTCCATTCGGGGGCACGGTTCTCCGCGAGAGTACCTCAGGAGGTAATAGAGAGCCGCGCCGTAGCAGATACCAAACAGCAGAACCACAAACCACGCGCGTCTGACTGTTCTCGCGGAGCAATCCAGCCTCGCCCAGTAGTGCCACATCCCTCCCCAAAGGAAGTAGACGCTGACACTGCAGAAACATCCACACATGCCCAAAAACAAGTTGGCGAAGGAACTGTGGCTCGGGATCCTCGGCGCGACTGCGAAGAGCGGTATGGTTGCGACGACGAGGATGGAAGAGATGGCGAAGAGGATGGAGGCCTGCCTGCTGACCAGCCACTCATCAGAAACCCGACGAAATAGATACGAGCCCGGGATCATCACCGCACCGGCGCATGCCGTGATCGACTAAGGGCTGAATTATATAAGCTATGTTGGTGATGCTTCCGGGCAAAAACCTGCCGCAAGCTGCCAATCGCGCTGCGCGCCGGACAAAGAGGAACCGCTCGGCGCTGATCAGCGACGCTCTCCCCGGCCACCTGAAAAAGCTGGAATTGCGAGTTCTGGAGGAACGCGACCGCGAGGGCTATAAGCGCAAACCGCAGGCGGTTACCAGGTCGCGCCAGTGGGAGGCGGAAGCAGTTTGGCCGGCGGGGTAACACCCCCTTCGCTCCTGCGAATGTGCGTGCCTTATTAGCCTGCCCCGGGCCTCATTGCGAGGCCCGGGACAAAGCACGTCATCAGTGCGAGTCAGAGTGTGCGTCGTCATCCGAGCCCGCGTTCGGCTCGAACGGACTCGTCAGCCACGGCGCGGTCCACACCGTCCCCGTAGCCGTCGCGCACGCATGACCCATGCCTGGGCCAAAGGGACAATGCCACCAGTTCTCCGTCGCGTCCACCGTGCCAGTGCTCACGCTGTCCACGCCTGCTCCGCGGGAGAAGTTGTTGAAGTGGACATTCAGGTAGCCGGTCGCCGCGTTGAAGCCAACATCAATCGCCTCGTCCTCGAACGTGTTCTGCTCGATGACGGTGCCGGTGATCGCAGCCTTGCTGAAGACATTGATCCCTGTCGGTCCCGTCGTGGGGGCACCGGGATTGTCAGGACCGTTGCCGGAAAAGACGTTCCCGACGATCACGTTGTCGTTCAGGTTCACAGGCGGCGCGGTCGGAGGCGCGGCATGGTTGTGCATGGCCACCCCAGTCGCTCCGTTGTCCTTGATGACGTTGTTGATCACCACATTCCCGGTGTCGGTATTCCCCGGCCCCGGCGCAAAGATGCCGACTCCGGCCCCCGGTGACTTCGTTCCGTTCCGCAGCGAAATATTGTGGGAGATCGTGTTGTACCAGACGCCGTAAGGCAGAGTCGCTGTGGGGATGATCGCCTTGGCCGCCCCGTGAGAGGCCAGCGTAATCCCGCAGTCATACACGTTGTCATGGACAAAATTCCGGCTGATCAGGTTGTGCGCGTTCGGCCCGGTTTCATCCGTGACCAGAATCCCGCCCGCATTCCCGGCGACCTCATTGCGCAGGATCGTCGAATGATCGACGGCCATCAGGTGAATGCCCTCGCCGCAGTCGCCGCCTTCGTTGGTCTCAAACGCGGTCGGCAGCCCCGGACAGGTGCCGTTTGCGCTGTCCAGCGACTCGTCGTTATCCGTCACTTCGTTGTCCACCACCGTCACGTCAGTCGCGTTCGACAGCAGGATGCCTTCGAAGTTGGCATGACGAACCTTGAATCCTGAGATCACCACGCCGGCGACACCCGCCTTCGGCGCTGCACTCATGCCGTTCACCCAGATCCCGTGCGGCAAGTTCATCGCGTCGATCACCGGGTGCGCCGAGGGCGCCGCCATCAGCGAGAGGGTCTTCGTGATCGTGACCTCCTCGTCATACGTGCCGTCCTGCACCTGGACGATGTCGCCGGGTGAAGCCGCGGCAACGGCAGCGCTGATGGTTTTGTAGCAACCATGTTCTCCATTTGGGTTGACACAGAGAGTCTTTGCAGCAAAAGACATGCTGCACGATGCTGCCACCCAGGCAGCGGCAGCAAGGAGCCGATAGCCCTTCATGAGGAATCCTCCATTGGATTGTTGCGCACCCCGGGGGAGGACGAATGCCAGGTCAAACGCTCTGAGAAAGCATTGCAGGGCGAGCGAGGAAGAATCTTACGCCCATCGGCCGCAATCTTTCCAGGCGTGGAATACCAACGCTGTCACACTTGCCTTTCGTGTGGCAGCAGATGGCGTAGTTGCGGGAAAAAGTGTGCCGCAGGATCATGAAGTTTGCCCGGGCCCCGTTGCGAGGCCCGGGTCAAAGCATCAGTGCTGATCGGCGTCCCGGTCTGAGTGCGAGTCAGAGTGCGAGTCGGCGGGCTCCGTCAGCCAGGGAGCAAACCACACCGGACCGCTTACCGTCGCGCACGCATGACCCATATTCGGACCGAACGGACAGTGCCACCAGTTCTCGGTGGCATCCACCGTTCCACCCTTCAGGTTGGCCACCCCGGTGCCTTTGCTGAAGTTGTTGTAGTGGGCTCCGACCAGGCCGGTGGGAGCATTGAATGTGATGTCCACCTGTTCGTCGTCAAAAGTGTTGCCGGTGATGATGGTTCCCTCTACCGGAGCCTTGCTGGCGATATTGATGCCCGCAGTGCCCGAAGTCGCCGTGTCCTCGGTATCAGCGCCATTGCCGGAGAAGTGATTATTGATAATGGAGTTCTGGCTCAGGTTCACGGGCGGCGCAGGAGAAGGAGCCGCTGCGTGGTTGTGCATGGCGACACCCGGGAGACCGTTCCCGATCAGCTCATTCCCGATCACCACGTTGCCCGCGTTGCTGGTTCCGGGGAAGGGGGCAAAGATGCCGACGCCCGCGCCCGCGCCGAAGAGCGCCAGGCCGTTACGCGCGGAAATGTTGTAGCTGATCGTATTGCGGGCTATTCCGAACGGCAGTGTCGCGGTCGGGATCACCGATTTCGCGGGTCCGTGCGAGGCCAGTGTAATCCCGCAGTCGAACGGATTATCGTGCACGAAGTTGTGGCTGATGACGTTTTGAAATGTGGAGCCGGTTTCGTCTGACAACAGGATGCCACCAGCGTTCTGATCGATCTCATTCCGCGTGACGAGGCTGCTGATCGTGCTCATCAGGTGGACGCCTTCACCGCAGTCAAAGCCCTCATTGGTCTCGAACGCATCGATTCCCGGGCATGTGCTGTTCTCGGCATCGAGGGAAAGATTGTTGTGGTAGATGTGATTGTGCGAAATGGTGACTTCATTGCCGTTCGCAACCAGAACGCCCTCGAAATTGGCATTGCGGATCTGGAAGCCGGAGATCAGCACTCCAAAGACGCCCCGCCCCGGCGCGGCCGACATGCCGTTCACAAAAACGCCGACGGGTTTGTTCATGGCGTCGATCACGGGATGTGACGAGGGAGCCGCAACCAGGAAAAGCCCGCTCTTCGTGATCGTGACCTGCTCGTAATAGGTGCCGTCCTGCACCTGGACGGTGTCGCCGACCGAGGCAGCGGCAACCGCCGCGCTTATGGTTTTATAGCAGCCGTCAGTTCCATCAGGGTTGACACACAGTGTTGTGGCAAACGCCATGCTGCACGATGCCGCCATCGCGATCGCGGCTGCAAAGAGCCGATAGCCTTTCATGAGGAATCCTCCCGTTCAAATTGGTTCGTCGGGCCCGATGAGGGGGAAGAAATCAATGCCGGGAGCTGAGGATCAGAAGAAGCATTGCAGAGGAGTGAGGGACATAGTACCCCGGCGCGATGCCGCCGTCCAATCCGGGGAAAACAGCCGGTGAAAGCCTTGTTGATATCGCACCAGGCAGCCCGCCCGGCCTGCCCTCTTCCAGTATCTGCGCAGTTACGGAGCAAGCGCCCGCGCGATATCGATCCATAACGAATTGCGCCAGTCTTCTCGCGGATCGGCAGCCGCCCGGGCAAACGTCCACAGGCGCAGGCGTTCCGCGTCGACCTCCGCCAGATCGGCGACTCTCCGAATCAGTCTGAACGGATCGGCATGAAGGCGCCGTTCGCAGACCTGCAGGTGCTGCGCCAGCTCATACGCCGGATCGCCGACGAATGGCTTGGGATCGATCACCAGCCAGGGTTCTCTGTCCGCGCGCAGAACATTGCCGGCATGCAAATCGGTGGCGAGCACTACGTCCCAAGCCGCCGGTGCCGCCAGGCGCTGCATCACATCCAACCCTTCGCGGACCAGGGCCGCATCGGGCCAGAACCCTCGCTGTGCCAGCGTCTCCTCGCACCAGAAAGCCACCATTTCCGACAAGTGCCGGAACCGCCTTTCGGGCGAAACCTTTGCCTGCCGAAGGCGTTTGGCCAGACCTGCGATGACCGCATCCTGTTCCGTCTCGGGTTCCGAACCAAGCGCGGTCCCCGGCTCGCATCGCTCCAGCAGCAGGGCGCCCAGAGCCTCATCCGCCTCGAGCAGGCGCACCGTGGGATTTCCATCCCAGAAACGCAGCCCCTCGATTTCCTGGGCAGCTTCCATGTGCGGCATGCTCAGCTTCAGAACGGCGGCCGCACCATCGACGCGCACAGCGGGAGCGACCCAGGCCGCCGTCGCGTCCTGAAACGGACTGCCCACACGAAGGGACCATCGGTCGATCAAATCCGCGACCGCGGCCGGAAGCTTTTCCAGCCAGGCCCTCCGTTCGGCAGTCTTTCCGCAATTCGCAAGGAGCTTTGCCGGAACAATCACCGGTCCGCCACCAGCCAGGCCGCTACGCCGCCCAGCAGCGCCAGCGTTCCCAGCACCAGCATGCCGACGAGACTCGCTCCGTGCATCCACGCCAGCCAGTCCACACCGGAAAGTTCCTGCTGCACGTCCTGCCACCACGCAAGCCAGCGCACGCCATGCCTCGCCTGCCAGGCGAAGATGGCCGCGAGCGCCACAACGTTGATCACCAGCGCCAGCACATGCGCTCCGGCCAGAGGACGGCTCACGCGCTCCATCGCCGCATTCCGCCGCCGCAACTGCGCCCGCCACCAAAGCAGCCCTGGATGGGGCAGAGGATCGGCGGCGCTCGACTCGATCCGCGCCTCCTGGAACGCGGCAGTGAGCAGGACCGTCTCGCGGCACTGCCGGCAGCCCTCGACATGCGCGCGCAGTTCCGGCTCGCAGCCCAGCGGCCATCGTCCGCTGCGAATCGCCTCCGTCGCCTCCTGCTCCCGCTCACATGCCCGGAACATCATGATTCCCTCTTCTCCATCAGCCGCACCATCCTGCGCCGCGCGCGAAACAGCAGCAGACGAATGCTCGCCGTGGCGAGTCCCGTAATCGACGCAATTTCCGCGTGCGAATAGCCCTCGGCGTGCGCCAGCCACAGCAGTTGCCGCTCCCGCGGACGCAGCCGCGCCAGTGCCGGGCCCAGCATTGCCACCGCCTCGGCGCCCGTTGACCCATCCGCACCGGCAAACATTGCTTCCGGCACGTCATCCAGCGCCGTCGTTGCCGGACGCCGCCAGTGATCGCGCATCAGGTTGGTCGCAATCCGAAACAGATACCGCCGCGCGTCGGACTCGCCTTCTGTTTTGGGTGATAACGCCAGGAAGCGCACGTATGCCTCCTGCATCAGATCCTCGGCCAGCGAAGCGTCTCCCGAAACCCGCGCCAGATACGCCCGCAGCGGCCGCGCCGACCGCTGGTAGAACGCCGCGAACGCATCGCTGTCCATCGCCGGCTCGGAGGCGCGCAGTTCCCCCGCCAGCTGCGCCTTCACGACGGCGTATTCGGCGTGGGTCATCCTGCGCTCCCCGTTTGGTTTGCCGTGCTCACGCACGCTCGCCGGCATGCGACGTCGGCATCAGCCCCAAATGGTTGGCCAGCGCCCAGCTGACGCCCGCTGCCAGAATAAGCCCGATTCCCGGCATCAGCGCCAGCATTCCAAACACCAGCATGGGAACATCGCCGTCAGGAATGTAATGGCGGATCGCCAGCAGCCCAATGCCCAGCAGCGTCAGCACAATGCCGATCTGCAACGGCACCAGCACCCGCGAAACCACATTCGGAATCTGCGGCCCTTTCTGCGGATCGATGGCGATGGGCGACGCCTCGAGGAAATGTCGTCCGGCATCCGTGCCCATATACGCCACCAGCTCCTGATTGCTGCTGAAGCGATCGATCAGCTTGCCGTGCACCTCCGACTGCAGCCGCAGCATGCGGTTCCAGCGCCGGTTCTCGAGCAGCGTGTGGATCAGCCAGAGAAACGCTGCGATCAGCGACAGCCCCATGATCCCCGGCCCGATGTTCTGGTCGAAAATGCGCTCCCCTGCGCCTTCGTTGCGTCCTCCCCGCCCAACCACGTCAGGCCATACCGCCCGCTCCAGCGCCTCGGAGCGGCCGCCGCGGCGATCTGTAAGCTGCGAGAACAAGTAATACGTGGGGTCCCGCGCCACCTCCGGATGCGCCGCGAGAAACTTCGCAAGGTCCGGATTATTGCGCTCTACGTATTGCTGATCCGAGAGCAGCGACGGATCGCGCGCCACCACCATCGTCAGCGTGGGACTGGTGCGCAGCAGCTCCATCAGCTGATTCTGCAGCTCGGACGCGTTCGCCTCGTCAATCGGCGCAGCCGGCGCCGCGGGAGCCGCTGCGACCGGAGGAGCCGGCCGCCGTGGCGGCGTCTGCTGCGCCCTTGCCAGGCCGCCTCCCGCCAGCACCATGGCTAGCGCTGCTGTCACCACTCCGCTCCAGACTCGTCCGTGTATACGCATGTCTTGCGCCTCCCGTTCCCCTGCTGGTTACAACGGATGAGGCGGTCATGCGGTTAACAGAAAACTTTCAAGGAGATTCTCCTCGGGCCCCGTTTCGATAATTCCGCCCGACAATTCCATCCGATAATTCCATCAGATGGAAATCACACCCCGCGACGTTCTGGTCGTCACCGATGTGCAGAACGACTTCTGCCCCGGCGGCGCGCTGCCCGTTCCCGATGGAGACACCGTCATCCCGGTCATCCACCGCATCGCCCCGCGCTTTCAGCACATCGTGCTCACCCAGGACTGGCACCCGCCCGGACACGTCTCGTTCGCATCGAGCCATCCCGGCCGCCGCCCCAACGACGTCATTTCCGTCCCGCACGGCGAGCAACGCCTGTGGCCCGATCACTGCGTGCATGGCTCGCCTGGCGCCGAGTTCCACCCCAGCCTGCACCTGCCGCAGGCCGAGCTGATCCTTCGCAAGGGCTACCGCCCGCACATCGATGCCTATTCCATTTTTTTCGAGAACGACCACGCCACGCCATCCGGCTTCGCCGCCTACTGCCGCGAACGCGGCTTCGAACGCATATTCCTCGCCGGCCTCGCCTACGACTTCTGTGTCGGATTCTCCGCCCTCGACGCGCGCCGCTGCGGATTCGAAACGGCGGTCATCCGCGACGCCTGCCGCGCCATCGACGTCAGCGGCTCCGCTGCCGCCATGGAAGCGGCCTTCGCGCGAGACGGAGTCTCAATCGTCGACAGCTCCGCCCTCGCCTGAAAAAGACGCCCCACAACCTGGCCTGAGCGAAAAATGCGGGTGCCCCACATCTGCCGCTTTTGGCAGATGTGGGACGCTATTCCCTATTGCTTATTCCCTGTTCCCTGCCTCACCGCAACCCGCCGCCGGCCCGCACCAGCTCTCCAGTGAGCCACTTCGCATCATCGGAAGCCAGGAACGTCGCCACCGACGCGATGTCGTCCACCTGCCCGACCCGTCCCAGCGGCGTCTGCGCGACGACGCCCTTCTCGAAATCCGAGCCGATAAAACCGGCCGAGCGCGTGCCCTCGGTTTCCACCACGCCGGGGTTGATCGAGTTGACGCGAACCTTCTTCGCCGCCAGTTCCTTCGCCAGCACGCCGGTAATCGCATCCACCGCGCCCTTGGTGCCGCTGTAAACAGCGCTGTTCGGCGGAGTGAGACTGCTGACCACCGAGCCGATGTTGATGATGCTGCCGCCTTCGCTCAGATGCTTCGCGGCCGCCTGCGTCGTGAGCAGCAGGCCGAGCACGTTCACGCTGAAGATTTTGCTGTAGTGATCCTCGGTGATGTTCTCGAGCGGACGAAATTCATACACCCCCGAGTTGTTCACCAGAATGTCGAGACGCCCGAAGCGCCGCACGGCCGAGTCGATCAGTCCCTGCGCTTCCGCGGCCTTCGAAACATCCGCGCCGATGGCGACCGCGGTTCCGCCGGACTTCGTGATCTCCGCAACCACCCCATCCGCTCCCGCCTTGCTCGACGCGTAGTTCACCACCACCGATGCGCCCTCGGCCGCCAGCCCTTTAGCGATGGCCGCGCCGATTCCCTTCGATGCTCCCGTAACCACAGCAACTTTGCCTGCCAGCTTTTTCATGAATCCTCCTCTGCTACCGGCGAGCTTTGCTATCCGGTGCATGCCGGATAGATGGAGGCAGCCCTGTGGAAGATTCATTTGTTCAGGATTAATGAACTATTGAACGATGTGCCGCCGGCCGTTAATCTGATGAAGTATGCGGCCCCTGTTTCATCCAGCCATCGAGGACGTCACCGTCGAAGGCATTCTCTACGCGCTGTCCGACCCCATCCGCGTGGCCATCTATGCCGACATAGCGGGACAGAAGTGCACGGTAGGCTGCTCGAATTTCCTCACCGTCGCGGACCAGGCGATCCCGAAGTCCACACTCTCGCAGCACTTCAAGATCCTGCGCGAGAACGGCCTCATCCGCAGCGAGCGCCGCGGCGTAGAAATGCTGAACGCAACGCGCTGCCAGGAAATCGAAGCTCGCTTCCCCGGCCTCATCCGCGCGATCCTCAACGCGCACGCGATTCAATCCCGGCAGACGCATCGCGCAAAACAGCCCGCAAAGCGAAACTCCAGACGCTAAGCCCTGCGCTCTACCCCTATCCCCTACACCCTATCCCCTACTGCCTATTGCCTGCCGTTTCCAGCTCCAGTTCCCACTCCTGACCGACCAGATCGTGTCCGAAGCTGTGGTGCGGTTCTTCCTTCACCAGCCGGAAACCCGCTCGCTCATAAATGCGGTGCGCCGCCTTTAGCATGCTCTGCGTCCACAGCACGACTTTGCGATAACCCACCGAGCGCGCAAAGCGAATGCACTCCGTCACCAGCGCCTCGCCTACGCCGCGTCCGCGCGCCGAGGGCTCGACAAACAGAAGCCGCAGCTTCGCCGTTCCCGGCTCCTCCGGGTGCCGCACCAGAAAAATGTGCCCTACATTCTCGCCGTCGATCTCGGCGATCCAGCAGCGCTCCCGCGCCGGATCGAAATGCGTGATGAAGTGCTCGACGATCTTCGCCACCAGCGCCTCGAACGTCTCATCCCACCCGAACTGCGTCGCATAGCCGAGGCCCTCGCGGTGGACGATCCACCCCATGTCGCCCACGCGGTGAGGACGCAGCACCAGTGGTGTCTTCGCCGGGTCCCGCGGCTGCAGGATTCCCTGAATCGTGCGCATGCACCGAATCATCTCCGCTGCCGCGCCGGGCGGCAGACGCTCCAGGATTCCCTGCGCCTGCACGTCGGAAAGATCGTTCAGTTTCCTGAAAGCGGCTCGGCCCGTCGCCGTCAGCCGCAACGCCGCCGCTCGCGCATCCTCGCCCGACGTCTTCCGCTTCAGCAGCCCATTGCGCTCGAATTTCGCGAGAATGCGGCTCAAATAGGCTGGATCGATCTCCAGTTCCGCGGCTACTGCGGCCGCCCGCGGATCCGGCCTGGTCGCCAGTTCGTAGAGCACGCGTCCTTCCGCCAGGCTGAAGTCGCTGCCCAGAATCCCCTCATTCAGCGTCCCAATCAGACGGGTGTACATGCGCGTGAAGCGCCGGAAGACCCCCGTATCCGCCGTGTGCTGAACAGAAGGCTGTGCCGCCATGCAGAACAGCCTGCACCGGATTAGTTGACTTTGTCAACCATTATGCTGGACGTTATTATTCCAGCCCGCGCCGAGCCGCCTACAGGATCCGTCCCATCACCGACCGCAGCAGGTCTTCCCCGTTCGGCGCCTGCCCGGTAGGCTGCCCCTGCGGCGTCACGTGCCCATTCGCAACCAGATGATGCATCAGCACCGGAACGGCCTTGCTCAGCACCGACTGTACGGTGGACGGCGACACTCCAGTCTTCTGCGCAATCGCTTCCACGATGCCGCTGCCGCTCAGGCCCTTCTGGATCTCCGACGGGTCGGCGGGCTGCGTTTGTCCGTTCGACCACTGCTGCACCTGCGCTTCCATCCCGTTCTGGTGAAACGATTGCAGCAATTGCCCGAAGCCGCCGGGCCGCGACTGCAACTCGCTCATTAATCCGCCGACCACTTTGGCGCCTTCGCCTCCGCCGCCCGCTTTCGTTGCGAGATTTTCAACGATGCTCCCGAATCCCATGGTGTCCCCCTGTGGAATTGGATGCCTCGCTTCCACGGAGATGGTTCATCCGCCCAGCCATCCGCGGCGTTTTACACTGTCTCCACCCCCGCCGTCCCTGAAAGTTCCCCGGCCGCACTCCGTGTGCGCCGGCAAGTCACGGAGATGGAGCCTGAGCCCAATGCGTGCAGCTGTCGGTTGTCTGCTCCTTGCTGTCGCTGGTTTGATCCTTCCTGCCCGGCGCACTCCGCCCTCGGCCGCTGCCCCGGCCGCCGTGTTTCCGCTGCAGCTTAGCCATAACCGAAGGTACCTGGTCGATCAGGACGGTACGCCTTTTCTGATCGTCGCCGACTCGCCTCAGGCGCTCATGAGCCGGCTCACGGAAAAGGACGCTGACTCCTATTTCGCCGATCGTGAAGCGCACGGCTTTAACACCCTGGGATGGATCAACGTGGCCTGCGCCGGCGTCAACTATCCCGAAAATCGGTTCGCAGCGACACCGGACGGAATCCGCCCGTTCACCGCGTTTCTTGCCGGCGGTTCGGATTACACCTCGTACGATCTGACCAAACCCAATGAAGCCTATTTTGTTCGGCTCGATCACATGCTGCAGCTGGCCGCGAAACATCACTTCGCCGTGTTCCTGGATCCGGCAGAGACGAATGGCTGGTTGCCCACGCTGCGGCGGAATGGAATGAAGGCTGCTTACGAATACGGGGAGTTTCTCGGCCGCCGCTATAGCCACTTCGATAACTTGCTCTGGATCAGCGGAAACGATTTCAGAACCTGGCGCGCTGGTGAGAATGGCGCGCTCACAGCGGCAGCCGAAGAGGGCATTCGGCCCCTCGTTCACACCTGGGACGAGCGCAATGACGACGCGCTGGTGCAGGCCGTCGCGCGGGGAATTCGGGCCGCTGCCCCGCGACAACTGCAGACCCTGGAACTGGAGCCGCTGTCGACTTCGTCCTTCGATGATCCGGCCTGGATACCGCTGATCGATCTCAATGGGACCTACACCTATGGGCCGACCTACCTGCAGATGCTGCACAGCTATAACCAGAAGCCGACGGCTCCGACCTTCCTGATGGAAGCCCGCTACGAGTTCGAACGGACCGGCGATCCGCTTGACGAGGGCGCTCCCTCGCTGCTGCGCAAGCAGGCATACTGGACCATGCTCAGCGGAGGAACGGGGCAGTTCTACGGCAATGGCTACATCTGGCCGTTCAAAGATGGCTGGCGCAAAAACCTCGATACGGATGGCGTACTGCAGATTCAATACTGGAAAGACTTCTTTCTCGCCCTCCCATGGCAGAACCTCATCCCGGATCAGAAACGCGAGGTCCTGGTCTCGGGCAGCGGTCCGCCTTGCACGCTGCAGACCCGCGTTAGCGAGTGCGCTACCGCATTGGCTGCAAGCTCGTCCGACGGATCGGTGGCGGTGGTCTACATCCCCGCCAATCGAACCATCCAGGTCAACATGGCGGTCCTCAGCCACGCGTCCGAGGCGTCCTGGTTCGATACCTCGAATGGCAACCGGAAACGCATCGGTACGTTTTCGAACACGGGCATTCGCGAGTTCACTCCTCCCGGCAAGAATCACTCCGGGGACGAAGATTGGGTGCTGCTGCTGCGTTCCAAAACTTCAGACTGACTCCGGCGTCTGAACACCGACGCGCACGGGACTGGCTCCCAGGAAACTCACCTAACCTGCAGGCCTCTCCGCCTGCACCACCGCCAGCTCAAACGACCGCCGCGGCACAAATCCCAGGCTCCGATAAACCCGGATCGCCGCCTCGTTGTGCGCATAGGTGTGGAGAAACGGCGTGCGTCCCTCCCGCACGATTTCTTCCATCACCCGCGACATCAGCAGGCGCGCATAGCCGCGGCCGCGCGCGTCCGGACGCGTACAGACTCCGCTGACCTCGACAAAGCCCGGGAACCGCAGCCGCTGTCCGGCCATCGCGAGCAGCCGGCCGCCGTCGACGATGCCGAAGAAGGCGCCCAGCTCAATCGTCCTCAGCCGGAACGGCCCCGGATTCGTCAACTCCGCCAGCTCGACCATCGCGGGAGCATCCGCCGCGGTGAGCCGCCGCATTGGCACGCCGGGTTCAGCACCAACCAACTCCGGCCGCTCCGCCACCATCTGGTCGAGCGCGCCGCCCCGCACCAGCGTCCATCGCTCCGGAAGCTGCGGCGCTTCCCTGAGAAACAGCCCGACCAGACCTCCTGGCCCGGCCAGCGGTCGCAGCGCGTCATAGCTCGCCGCTGTCTCTGCAGAAATGCCGCTCAGCGGGCCAATCTCCGCCGGATACCGCCGCGCCCGATCGCCGCCCAGCGCAAGGTGCGCATGATCGGTGGTCAGCGCGGCCCAGATCGGATTGTCGAGATGAGCACCCATCGCACTCCCGCAAAGACTGCTTCATTCGATGAAACCACGCCGCCCGCGATTCACGGGCGCTGCAACGATACCCCCGTCTCCCTTGGTATCCTGAAGAAGCTATGCCGACGAAAAAAGAGCTCCTCTCCACACCCATCCGCCACATCGACATCAAAGAGCACAACGTCGTGCCGTTGGTCGATGCCATGCAGTCCATGGCCTACAGCTCCCGTGACCTCGCCCGGGCAGCCAGCATTTACGAACGCATGCTGCGCGACAAGGACTGCGGCGTGATCCTCTGCCTCGCCGGCTCGCTCATCTCCGCCGGCCTCAAGCAGATCTTCGTCGACATGATCCGCAACAACATGGTTGACGCGATCGTCTCCACCGGCGCCAACATCGTCGATCAGGACTTCTTCGAGGCGCTCGGCTTTAAGCACTACATCGCCGACGACCTCTACAAATCCGGCACGCAGGATGGAGAACTCCGCGAGCTGATGATCGACCGCATCTACGACACGCTGATCGACGAGGAAGAACTGCGCGCCTGTGACGAGACCACCGAAAAGGTGGCCGACTCGCTCGCTCCGCGCCCCTACAGCTCCCGTGAATTCATCCGCGCCATGGGCGCGTGGCTCGAGCAGAACGGCAAGACCCCGGAAAAGGGCGGCGCCGACTCTATCGTTCTCGCGGCGTACCAAAAAGACGTACCCATCTTCTGCCCCGCCTTCAGCGACTGCTCTGCCGGATTCGGCCTCGTCGCCCACCAGCACAAGCGCGGCGACAAGCCGAAGGTTTCGCTCGACTCCGCCAAAGACTTCTACGAGCTGACCCAACTGAAGATCGCCAACCCAACCACCGGCCTGTTGATGATCGGCGGCGGCGTTCCCAAGAACTTCGCGCAGGACATCGTCGTCGCCGCCGACATCCTCGGCAACGAAGCGCCCATGCACAAATACGCCATCCAGATCACCGTGGCCGACGTCCGCGACGGCGCGCTTTCGTCCAGCACGCTCAAGGAAGCCAGTTCCTGGGGCAAGGTCGATACGACCTATGAGCAGATGGTCTACAGCGAGGCCACTCTGGCCCTTCCGCTCATCGCCGGCTACGCCTGGCACAAGAAGGCCTACGCCGCGCGCACCGAGCGCCGCTGGAGCCGCATCCTCGAACCGGTCACCGCTTAGGTAGCACCGAACCACATCGCGCAACGGATATGAGGGGACTCTTCGGTCTCCTCACGCCCGCAGCTTCCCCGTCTCCAGGTCCACCACAAATGGCACTTCTCGGTCCGTCATCAGATCCCACCCGATCCCACGCAGCACACCGTCCCGAATCTCCGTAATCCGCAGCCCCTCGGACGAAAGCCGCTGCGACTTCCACGCCTGACCCTGCGCCCCCCACGCCAGCACGGAATAGCTCCCGCAAAACAGCAGCAGCTTCTGCTCCGGCGCGCCCCGCACCTCCAGCACCGGACGACGCTCCACATGCGTGAATCGCTCCGGATCGCGCGTGTCGACGATGTATGCGTACCCGCCCGCCACTGCGCACAATTCATCGCGATTCGGACAGCTCCAGATCCCGCTCGGCGCGGCCGCATCGGCGAACCCCAGCGCAAACGTCGCCAGAAATGGCACGCCCTCGGCCGGCCGCACCATCACCTCCAGCGCGCCGCGCTCCACTTCCTCGGCATCGCGCGGATAAACGAAGTGACGCTGCGGCAGAATGGCCGGCCGCTGCGGCAGAATCTCCGCCTGCCACGCATGCGGGAAAACCAGATTCATGCTTCGCGCTGATAATTGAGAATCCACTCGAGCTGCTCCGCCGTATCGGGAACGTTCAGGCCACGCGCCCGCTCGATTTGCCGCAGCGCGTCCTCGGCCTTCACGCCCAACGTAATCATCACTGCCGCCAGCAGCACCGTGGACCGCCCAATGCATCCCCGGCAATGCACGCCCAGGCGGTCACCGTGGCGCGCGCGCTGCGCCAGCTTCTCCACAAAGCGCCGAAAGCTCTTCAGATCCGGCGGCACCTGCCGATCCGGAATGGGGAACGCGATAAACTCCAGGCCCACTTCGCCGGCCAGCCGCTTCTCCTCCTGAAGGCCCAGCTCCGCCTCTTCATGCGGTTGCAGAAACGAGACGAGCACGTCGATCCCGCCGGCCTTCAGACTCGCCAGATCGTCTCGCAGCCACTCGCCTCCACGCGGACGCGCAACAATGGCCACCTGACGTTGCTGCCGATCGCCGATCCAGTAGATCTCCGTCATGCGCCTGTGCTCAGAAAGCTCTCGATCCGCTCGCGCACGCTCGGCACATGCTGCGGCAGCGCCAGCCCGCTGCCTTCCTCAATGATCGGGATGAGCTTGTCGAATTCCCGCCCGGAGTGCGCGCCGGTAAGCGCGATGCGCACCGGGTGAAAGAGGTCCTTTCCCTTCGCCCCGGTTTGCGTCTTCACCACGTCCATCCACTTCTTGAAATCCTGCGGCGTCACCGGCCCGGTATGCGCTTCCACAAGACCGGCGAACGCGCCCAGCACCTTGCGCGCAATCTCCGTCTCCAGAATTGCCGCATTCTCCTCGTTCGCGCGCGCCTCCGCCGCATCGAATCCGAAAATAAACGCCGCACTCTTCGGCAATTCATCCAGCTGGCTCACCGCAGGCAGGAACAGCTCCACCAGCTTGCCGAACCACGCCATCACATTCGGCAGCGCCGTATTGCGCGCTGGCAGTTTCCCATCGAAATGCGGCCACGCCAGCTCCTCGACGCGCTCCGTATCCGCCTGCTTCAGATAATGCCGATTGAGCCAGTGCAGCTTCTCCCAGTCAAAGATCGCCGACGATGCCGTCACGCGCTCCAGGCGGAACTCCTTCACCAGTTCCTCCAGCGTGAAAATCTCCCGCGTCCCGCCCTCCGCGCCCCACCCCAGCAGCGCCAGGTAGTTCACCAGCGCCTCCGGCAGAATCCCCATCTCGCGAAAGCTCGCCACCGACGTCGCACCGTGCCGCTTCGAGAGCCGCTCGCGGTCGCTGCCCAGGATCGTCGACAGATGCGCGAACTCCGGCGTCTTCCACCCAAACGCCTCGTAAATCGCCACCTGCTTCGGCGTATTCGAAATGTGATCGTCGCCGCGAATCACATGCGTGATCTCCATCAGCGCGTCATCCAGCGTGACCACGTAGTTGTAAACCGGCATGCCCGACGACCGCACCAGAATCGGATCGCTCACCGTCTCGTTGGGAAACTCCACCAGCCCGCGCACCAGATCGTGAAAGCGCAGCGGGTGATCGGGAATTCTGAGACGCACCGCAAACGGCTCGCCCGCCGTCGCACGCCGCGCCGACTCCTCATTGCTCAGCGCGCGGCACCGGCCCGAGTACACCTGCGGCTCATGTGCCGCCGCGGCCTGCCTGCGCTCCTCCTCCAGCTGCTCCGCCGTGCAGAAGCAGCGATACGCCCTCCCCTCGCGCAGCAAGCGCTCCGTGTGCTCCCGATAAATCCCCAGCCGCTCCGACTGCCGATACGGCGCATGCGGACCCTCAACGCCCGGCCCCTCATCCCAGTCGAGCCCCAGCCACTGCAGATCCTCCATCAGCTGCGTCTCGTGCCGCACCTCGCTCCGATCGATGTCCGTGTCCTCAATGCGCAGCAGGAAGACGCCGCCCGTATGCCGGGCGAAGAGCCAGTTGTAGAGAGCGGTGCGGGCATTGCCCACATGCAGAAATCCCGTAGGCGAAGGCGCAAAACGTACGCGAGTCGTTGGAGGCATAGTTGAGGTCAAATTTCAATGGTATGCGGCATGGGGAGCCGTCACAACCCGCGCTACTGCGCCGTCCCGTAGAACGCGTTGTTCCCAGTCCGCAGATCGCGCCCCCACGTCAGCACCACGTTCGTCCCCAGCACCGTCAGCTTCGCCTCGATCCCTGTATCGAACATCCACTGATTCGTCGCCAGCCCGCTCGTCGGCGCGCCCATGCGCCCGATATCAAACAGCGGGCCCACCTCAATCCCGATCAGCCCATTGCTGTAGACGCGCCGGTACACATCGGTGTTCGTCAGCAAGAATCGATCCCCCAGCGGTGAACTCCCCTTCTTCCCGCCGCGCGTCCCGACGTGCCCCCGCAGCCACAAGTCGTTATCGCGCTCGACGCCCAGCATGAACAGCTCATCGAACGGAGTCGCCCCCACGCTCCCGCCGCCGCGCACGCGCTGCAGCACCTCCCAGTTGTTCCCCTGCGCCTGCGGGAACCAGTGCGCCAGCGCGCCGCCCTGCACCTTCTCGAAAACATGCGTCGGCGTCGACCACAGCCGCGTGGTCTCCGATGCGGCGCTCGCCGTAAGCGTGAACCGATGCACCGGCACATCCAGCGGCTTGCCCTGAATCGACGCCAGAAACCCCAGCCCCGAACCCGGAATCAGCAACGACGGCGTCAGCACGGACCCCTCATCCACACTCCGGTAATTTCGATGGCTGAACTCCGCGCCCATCGACCACTGGTACCGCCCCGTCGTGAACGCGTCCACCGAGGCCGTCGCCGCCTGCCGTTCCATATTCAGAGCCGCCACCGGCGCGTTCCCGGTAGACGACCGCCGCACCGCCCAGTTCTCATCCCGCGCATCCACGCCAAGATTCCACCGGTGCTGCGGCAGATCCCGCAGCGGCGCTTCCAGCGCAACCCACGCCCGCCGCTTCTGCTTGTCCCAGCGCAGCAGCGACCGCACATTCATCGCCGAGCGCCCGATGTCGTAGTAGCTGGGATAGATCGTCTCGTACGGCAATCCGCTGAACGTCGCCACCAGCCCCTCCAGCGGCGAGCCGAACCCATCCCGCTCCATCGCGTGGAAATTCGCGTCGAAATTCCCATCGGGCCGCGCATTCAGCACCACGTTGTACGTCGGAAAAATCCCCAGCCCCTCAACGCGCACCTCCGTCGTCTCCAGTTGCGGCTTCGTCAGCACCGCTGCCGGAGAGAACGCCACCGCCCGGTCCAGCAGCAACCGCCGCACGCGCAGTTGCGGATCGAAATTCAGCGACGCAAGGTGCGGCTTGCCGATACGGTTCCAGTACTGGAGCGCCGCCGGCAAATTCCCCATCAGGTAGTAAACGGTCCCGGCGAAATTGTTCGCGTATTCATCCTTCGGATCGAGCTTCAGCCCCCGCCGCAGGCACGCCGCCGCCTCCGGGTAGCGCTTCTGTTCGAACGCCACTCCGCCCAGCTCGATGGGAAACCGCTTCTCCGTCCGGCACTGCCGCTCGCCCGCAACGAGCGCCGCATGCGCCTCCTGCCACCGCTGCAGATGAGCCAGCGCCATCCCGTAATCGAAGTTCTCATCCGCCGAACGCGCCGTCTGCGCCTGCGCCAGCCGCACCACCTCATCCCAGTTTTTCTGCTCGTACGCCTGGTGAATGGCGCCCGTGGCCCCCGACTTGCACTGAGACAATGCCGCGCACGGAAGAAACAGACAGAGCAGCGCGACGGCCGCCGGCAGTCCGCGCAAAAAGCTCGGCCGACCGCGTGCCACTCCCAGCGCTTGAATTGTCTGCAATGTCAATGCTGCGCCGAACCAGCCGTCCCGCTCGCCGGGGTCGCAGGCACAGCCAGAAGCATCCAGTTGTGCGTGGCGCTCCAGTCTTTCTCGAATCCTGCACGCTCCTCGGTCAGCAGCTTCCGCTCCGCGGGATCGTTCATCATCACCAGGCCGCGCGCCGCGTCCACGCCATCGATCACCACATAATGCAGCGCCGTTTGCCCGCGCGGCCGCAGAGCCACAATCAGCGGACGCCCCTTGCGCACGTTCTGCTCCAGGTCCTGCCACGTCCCGCTGACGGCAAATGCCTCAAATCCATTCTGCCGCAGGTAGCTCTGCATCGACGCCGCGGGAATGCCGTGCTCCTTCGGCACATACAGCTGCCGCTGGATCGCCGCCACATCGCTCGCCGCGGCCGCCGGCTCATGCTCCTGCGCAGCCCAGTACTGCATCACCATGGAAAGCGAAGCGGCGCCGCACCCCTCGCGCGGCTGGCGCACGAACGGCACATCAATCCACACTGCCGGCGCTGTCTGGGCAGACAGCGCGGCAGCAACGAGCAGCAGTGCGGCAAATCGAACCGGCATCCGCCGTCAATGTACAGCGACAACGACGATGATCACAATGATCGCGATCAGGATCACGATCCACATGCCCAGCCCCAGCAATCCGGCGGAGAACTTCTGCTGGCCATCGTTGGCCCGCTGCGCCAGGTTCGCCAGTTCCGCGTCAGAAAGCGTCGGAATCGCCGAGCGCACCTTCACCGCGTCGAAGTGGTTGTCCTTCATCACGCGCTGCGCCACCGGCGTGGAGAGCACGTTCGTCAGCGTCTCAATGTTCTGCTGGCGGGTGGCTGTGTTCGTCTGTACCTGTTGTTGCAGCGCCTGCGAGCTGACCACGTGGTCCTGCGCGCGTGCCGCGGGTGCTGAAAAGGCAAGGCAGGCCAGCAGCGATGCCAGCATCAGGGCACAAAAGTTGCGGGGGAGAGCCCGGGCAGATAGCGTCATGGTTAACTCCGAAGAAAAATGTCGTCCCGCAAGCTGGGATGCCCCCGCTGAAAACCGGAGTTGCCGTTCCGCACCCCCTCCCACCGCAACCGTCCCGCCAAAGTATGCATTCCCGGCCCGCCCAGCCCTCGCAGGTGACCACCATCACTGCATCTGCCTCCCCCGGGGCGTAACGTAGACCGTTTTGTGGAAATGCCGGAGAGCCCGGCTCGGGGGCGATGTGAACGGAAAATTTGGGCTTAATGGGCACCCGGCGAAGAAGCCGGCCAACGCTGCCTGGACCGAAATCTATCGCACCCGGTGCCGCACCGCGGCGCAGGCTCTTGAAGCCGTCCAGTCCGGCGACCGCGTCTGGATCCAGTCCGGCTGCGGCACCCCCTCCACGCTGGTCAGTGCGCTGGTCGCCCGCGCCCCTGAGCTCCGCGACGTCGAAGTCGTCCACATGATGACGCTGGGCAGCGCCGACTACACCCGCCCGGAATACGAGGGCCGCTTCCGCCACCGCGGGCTCTTCCTCGGCGCCAACACACGGGAAGCCGTGGCCGCCGGCCGCGCCGATTACACGCCCATCTTCCTCAGCGAAATCGAAGCCCTGATGGACTCCCACGCCCTGCCCCTCGACGTGGTCCTCATGCAGGTCTCCCCGCCCGACCGGCACGGTTACGTCAGCCTCGGCACCACCGTGGACTGCACCCAGACCGCCGCCCGGCACGCTCGCACCATCATCGCCGAAGTCAACCACCGCATGCCGCGTACCTACGGCGACACCTTCATCCACGTCAGCCGCATCCACGCGCTGGTCGAAACTTCCCGTCCGCTGCTGGAACTCGAGACCGATAACTTCACCGAGCAGCATCTTCAGGTCGCCCGCCACGTCGCCTCGCTGATTCCTGACGGTGCTACCCTCCAGACCGGCATCGGCGCCATCGCCGACGCGGTGCTCTCCTGCCTGCCCGACAAGCGCGACCTCGGCATTCACACCGAGATGTGCTCCGACGGCGTCATCGACCTCATCGAGTCCGGAGTCATCAACGGCCAGCGCAAATCGGTGAACCGCGGCAAGGTCGTCCTCGCCTTCGTCCTCGGCACCGAGCGCCTCTTCGAGTTTATCCACGAGAACTCCAGCTTCGAATTCCGCTCCATCCGCTACACCAACGATCCGTTCGTCGTGGCGCACAACGACCGCATGGTCGCGATCAACTCGGCGCTCCAGATCGATCTGACCGGCCAGGTCTGCGCCGACTCCATCGGCACCAGGCCCTACAGCGGATTCGGAGGCCAGCTCGACTTCATCCGCGGCGCGGCGCGCTCCCGCGGCGGAGTTCCCATCATCGCCCTCCCCTCAACCGCGCTCGGCGGCAAAGTCTCGCGCATCGTCCCAGTGCTCGAGCCCGGCGCCGGCGTCGTCACCTCGCGCGCCGATGTCCACTACGTCGTCACCGAGCACGGCATCGCCTACCTGCACGGCAAAACCCTGCGCGAACGCGCCGAAGCCCTCATCGCTATCGCCGATCCGCGCTTTCAGCAGGAGCTCGAGGACTTCGCCGTGCGCGCCCATTATCTCGAGCGCCAGCCGGCTACCGCGTTCGCCTGACCGGATCGCAGAAAGGAGTGGCTTCGATGAGCGAACAGATCAAACGAGATCGCGGCATGCTGCGCGTCGATACCGACGAGTGCAAGGGCTGCGGACTCTGCATCGAGGCCTGCCCGCCGAAGGTCATAAGCCTGAGCGAGCGCCTGAATCACTACGGCTACCGCACCGCCCAATACGCCGGCTCCGGCTGCACCGGCTGCGGCATCTGCTTCCTGGTCTGCCCCGAGCCCGGAGCCATCACCGTCCTGCGCGCCACAGAACCCAAACCGGCCACCGCAGCAGGAGCGCTCTGATGCAACGCTTTCTGATGAAAGGCAACGAAGCCGCCGTCCGCAGCGCGATCCTCGCCGGGTGCCGTGCCTTCTACGGCTACCCCATCACCCCGGCCAGCGAAATCACCGAATCCGCCGCTGCATTGATGCCCGCCGCCGGAGGCGTCTTCCTCCAGGCGGAAAGCGAAGTCGCCGCCATCAATATGCTCTACGGCGCATCCTCCGCTGGCGTCCGCTGCATGACCGCCTCCAGCGGCCCCGGTGTCAGCCTCATGCAGGAAGGCATCAGCTACATGGCTGGAGCCGAGCTGCCCTGCGTCATCATCGACATCTCCCGCGCCGGTCCTGGCCTCGGCAACATCGCCGCCGAGCAGAGCGATTACCACCAGGTGGTGAAGGGCGGTGGCCACGGCAATTACCACGCGCTGGTCCTCGCGCCGCATTCCGTGCAGGAGATGGCCGACCTCACCGCGCTCGCCTTCGAACTGGCCGACCGCTATCGCAACCCGGTCGTCGTGCTCGCCGACGGCTTCATCGGGCAGATGATGGAGCCGGTCTCCTTCCCCGAAAAAGCCACCCCACCGCAGGTGCCCGTATGGGCCGTCGCCGGAACGGAGCAGACCCGCGGCAATCTCATCTGCTCCATCTACCTCGAGCCCGACCGCCTCGAAGCCCACATCCGCCAGCTCGAAGCCAAATACGCCGTGGCCCAGCGCGAAGCCCGCGCCGAATCGTGGCGCGCCGAAGACGCCGACATCGTCCTCGTCGGCTACGGCATCGTCGCCCGCATTCTCAAGGCGGTCGCCGCGGAAGCCCAGGCCGAAGGCCTCTCCGTCGGCCTTCTCCGCCCCATCACGCTCTATCCATTCCCGACCGCTGAATTCCAGCGCGTCGCCCAGACCGCCCGCCAGTTCATCGTCGTCGAGATGAGCAACGGCCAGATGCTCGAAGACGTGCGGCTGGCGCTGAACGGCTCGCGACCGGTCGAGTTCCTCAGCCGCGTTGGTGGCAATGTCCCCACGCATAACGAGGTGCTGGACTTCGTCCGCAAACAGGCACAGCTTCTGAGAACCCCGGAGATGGCCCATGCCGAATGACCTGGTGTACACCATCGCGCAGACCCGGGCGAAGTCCCTCTACCCGGTCTACGAGCGCAAAGCCGAGCTGCAGCACCAGACCCACTACTGCCCCGGCTGCGGACACGGCATGGTGCACAAAATGCTGGCCCGCGCCATCGACGACCTTGGCATTCAGAACCGCACCATCCTCATTAGTCCCGTCGGCTGCTCCGTCTTCGCCTACTACTATCTCGATGTGGGCAACGTGCAGGCCGCCCACGGACGCGCACCCGCCGTCGCCACGGCCGTCAAGCGCGCCCACCCGCAAAGCATCGTCATCAGCTACCAGGGCGACGGCGACCTCTCCGCCATCGGCTCGGCGGAGATCCTCCACGCGGCGAATCGCGGCGAACCCATCAGCGTCCTCTTCATCAACAACGCGATCTACAGCATGACCGGCGGCCAGATGGCACCCACCAGCCTCGTCGGCCAGAAAAGTACCACCACCCCCGCAGGCCGCGATCCCTCCAGCGAAGGCTATCCGCTGCGCATGAGCGAACTGCTCGCCACCCTCGAAGCCCCCGTCTACATCGAGCGCGTCGCTCTCGGCGACAACAAACAAATCGCCCAGGCCGCCCGCGCCGTTCGCCGCGCCGTTGAAAACCAGGTCCGCGGCCTTGGCTTCTCGCTGGTCGAAATCCTCTCCCCCTGCCCCACGATCTGGAAACTGCCGCCCGTCGAAGCCCAGCGCTGGGTCCGCGACGTCATGGAGAAGACCTTCCCCCTCGGCGTTCTCCGCGACCACACCAAAGAGGCGCAGCCCCGCTCCGAACCCGCCACCCCGCCCGCACTCGACGAGATCCCGCGCATCCTCGGATGCGCAGGAGAATCTGCGGCGGGTCCCGGCCACGACTTGCAAAACGAGGCAGACGATACTTCGCAGGAAGCTGTTTTGAAGGGGCACGGCTTCAGCCGTGCCGAAATGGAGGACAAGATCAACGGGGCTTTAGCCCCTGAGGGAAGTCTTTCATCCGAGATTGCCCACCCCATCGACCTCCAGGTCCGCATCGCCGGATTCGGCGGACAGGGCGTCCTCCTCCTCGGCGAAGTCCTGGCCGAAGCCGCCGTCGATGCCGGACTCGAAGTTTCCTGGCTGCCCTCCTACGGCCCCGAGATGCGCTCCGGAACCTCCAATTGCCACGTCCGCCTCTCCCGCCAGCCGATCGACACGCCGCTGGTCAACGAGCCGGACGTGCTGGTGGCGATGAACGAGCCTTCGCTGCACAAGTTTGCCTCCCACGTCCGCCCCGGCGGCTGGATCCTCTACAACGGCGACACCTTCCCTGCGGAATGCGAACGCCCCGGCGTGCACGTCCTCGCTTCGCCTTTCACCCACATCGCCGCCGAACTCGGCGACGAGCGCGCCGCCAACATGGTCGCACTTGGCGCCCTGCTCGAAATCAACGACGTCCTGCCGCAGGCCACCATCGACGCCGCGCTCCGACGGCTGGTGAAGAATCCCCGCTGGCTCTCGCTCGACGAGCGCGCTCTCGCCCGCGGCCGCGCCGTCCTGCGGCAATCTCTCGCCGAGGTGATTCATGCCTGACATCGATCCGAACCTCATCGTCTTTTTCAACGGCAAATTCGTCCCGCTGCGCGACGCCCAGGTCGGCATCCTCACGCACGCGCTGCACTATGGAACCGGTGTCTTCGAGGGTATCCGCGCCTACTGGAGCGACGCCGAGCACCAGCTTCTTCTCCTCCGCCCCGTCGATCACTACCGGCGCTGGAAGCAGAACTGCGGCATCCTGCGCATCGATGTCCCCCTCACCGCCGAGCACGCCTCCGACATCACCCTCGAACTCCTCCGCCGCAACCGCTTCCGCACCAGCGTCTATGTCCGGCCGCTCGCCTTCAAGTCCGCCGAGCGCGTCGGCGTCAGCCCCGACAGCCAGGATTCCTACGCCATCATCGCCCTCCCCTTCGGCGAATATCTGCGCAGCGACAAGGGGCTCCATGCGGGTGTAAGCTCATGGCGCCGAATCGACGACAATGCGATTCCGGCGAGAGCCAAGGTATGCGGTGCATACGTCAACAGCGCGCTGGCAAGCGACGATGCCCGGCGCAGCGGATTCGATGAGGCGATCCTGCTGAACGAAAGCGGCCATGTCGCCGAGGGCGCCACCTGCAACCTCTTCATGGTCCGCGAGCGCAGGCTGATCACCCCGCCCGTAACCGAAAACATTCTCGAAGGCATCACGCGTGACTGCGTGATGACCCTGGCGCAGCGGGAAATGGGCCTCACCATCGTCGAGCGCCCCATCGACCGCAGCGAGTTGTACGTATGTGACGAGCTGTTCCTCACCGGAACAGCCGTCGGAATCGCGCCGGTAGTGCGCGTCGATCATCGCCCGGTTCGGGATGCCGCCATCGGCCCCCTCACCGCCACGATCCGGCAGCTCTACTTCGACGCAGCTCTGGGACGGATGCGGGCTTACCGCAACTGGGTCGTTCCGGTGGGCTCGCTCGAACACGAAGAAGAACCGCACGCCGCTCCGCTGGCAGCCAGTCGTTAAGCGGACCTCCGAACCGGCGTCGCGGACTTGGAGGACACAAATATGCTTGCGACAGCAGTTCAGGACAATGCCTACGATGTCGCCCTGACCAACTTCGACGCGGCAGCCGATGCGCTGGAGCTCAGCCAGGACATTCGGGAGATGATCAAGTATCCCGAGCGCGTGCTGACGGTCAGCGTACCCGTCCGCATGGACAACGGCCACATTCACCGCTTCGAGGCCTACCGCGTCCAGCACAGTTCCGTGCGCGGCCCCGCCAAGGGCGGCATCCGCTATCATCCGCAGGTCACCCTCGATGAGGTGAAAGCCCTCGCCACGTGGATGACCTGGAAATGCGCGGTGGTCAACATCCCCTTTGGCGGCGCCAAGGGCGGAGTTACCTGCGATCCCAAACACATGTCTCAGGGCGAGCTGGAGCGCATGACGCGCCGCTACACCAGCGCCATCCTGCCGCTCATCGGCCCCGAGCAGGACATCCCCGCGCCCGACGTCTACACCAACCCGCAAACCATGGCGTGGGTGATGGACACCTACAGCATGACCAAGGGCTACGCTATCCCCGGCGTCGTCACCGGCAAGCCGATAAGCCTCGGCGGCTCCCTCGGCCGCAATGAAGCCACCGGCCGCGGCGTCTTCTACACCGTGCAAAGCGCCTGCGAGCACCTCGGCCTGCCGCTGCAGGGCGCGCGCGTCGTGGTGCAGGGCTTCGGCAATGCCGGATCCATCGCCGCCCAGCTGCTCTACGAATCGGGCGCCATCGTCATCGGCGTCAGCGATTCCAGCGCCTGCGTCTACAACCCCAAAGGTCTGAACATCCGCGAGCTCATCCACATGAAGACCCTCACCGGTCACGTCGGCGGATTCCCGGAAAGCGAGGCCATCGAGCCGGGCGAGCTGCTCTCTCTCCGCTGCGACATCCTGGTTCCGGCAGCGCTCGAAAACGCGATCCACGCCGGCAATGCGTCCAGCATCGGCGCGAAAATCGTCGCCGAAGCCGCCAACGGCCCGGTCACGCCCGCTGCGGATCACATCCTCGAAGCCAAAGGCGTCTTCGTCATTCCCGACATTCTCTGCAATGCGGGCGGCGTCACCGTCTCCTACTTCGAATGGGTGCAGGATGAGCAGCACCTCTTCTGGGAGGCGCAGGACGTCTACAACCGCCTGGAGCGCGTCATGAAAACCTCGTTCCGCGACGTGCTGAAGGTGCACACCGACCGCAAGGTCTCCATGCGCATCGCCGCCAACATGCTCGGCATCGGCCGTGTCGCCGAAGCCGTCCAGATCCGCGGCATCTACCCGTAAACCCATCGCCCACGGCAGAGTGCCCGCACCTCCACAGGTGCGAGCCTCTTATGCATCCGCCGCACCATCCCTATTGCCTATTGCCTACTGCCTTTTCCCTGCTTCTCGGCCCTGTGATATCCATCACTCCCCCCTCTCTCCCCACAGGACTACGCTGTTCCCGCTGGCCCTCTCCCCGGTCTGCCAGCCTCCGGAGCCGCCATGTGTCTCGCCATCCCCGGCAAGGTCGTTGAAATCTACACGCATGAAGGCATGCGCAGCGCGCGTGTCCAGTTCGGCGGAGTGACGCGCGAGGCCTGCCTCGATTACGTCCCCGAAACCCAACTCGGCGACTACGTCCTCGTCCACGTCGGCTTCGCCATCAGCCGCGTCGACGAGGAAGAAGCCCGCCGCACCTGGGAAGCCCTCGCCTCCATCGGTCAGCTCACCGAACTCGAAGCGCCCTTCGTCACCCCCGTTCCCCAAAACGGAGAGCCCTCATGAAATACATCGACGAGTACCGCGACGGCGACATCGCCGCGAAAATCGTGGAGCGCATCCGCCATATACAAACGCAGCCGTGGGTCATCATGGAAATCTGCGGCGGCCAGACGCACTCCATCGTCAAGAACGGCATCGACCACCTGCTGCCCAAGGGCATTGAGCTGGTCCACGGCCCCGGCTGCCCCGTCTGCGTTACGCCGCTCGAAATGATCGACAAGGCGCACGCCATCGCCCGCCGCCCCGACGTCATCTTCTGCTCCTTCGGCGACATGCTGCGCGTCCCCGGCTCGAATGGCGACCTCTTCAGCATCAAGTCGCAGGGCGGCGACGTCCGCGTCGTCTACTCGCCCATCGATTGTCTGCGCATCGCCAAAACCAACCCCGACAAGCAGGTCGTCTTCTTCGCCATCGGATTCGAGACCACGGCCCCGGCCAACGCCATGCTCGCCTGGCAGGCGCGCCAGATGGACATCAGGAACGTCTCGCTGCTCGTCTCGCACGTGCTCGTGCCGCCGGCCATCGAGTCGATCCTCAGCGCGCCCGGCAACCGCGTCGAGGGATTCCTCGGGCCTGGCCACGTCTGCACCGTCGTCGGCTACAGCGAATACGAGCCGCTGGCCGCGCGCTTCCGCGTCCCCATCGTGGTCTGCGGATTCGAGCCGCTCGACATCCTCGAAGGCGTGCTCATGATCGTCGAGCAACTGGAACTCGGCCGCCACGATGTCGAGAACCAGTACTCCCGCGTGCTCGCACGCAGCGGCAACCGCCCCGCGCAGGATCTCATCGCCAAAGTCTTCACCGTCAGCGACCGCAAGTGGCGCGGCGTCGGCACCATCCCGTCAAGCGGCCTCCGCCTGCGCGACGACTTCCGCGACCTCGATGCCGAGCTGCGCTTCAGTGTCGAAGCCATCGACACCCAGGAGTCGCCCGTCTGCATCTCCGGCCAGATCCTGCAGGGCATGAAGAAGCCGCACGACTGCCCCGCCTTTGGCACCGAGTGCACCCCGCAGCATCCGCTGGGCGCGACCATGGTTTCCGCCGAAGGCGCCTGCGCCGCCTACTACGCCTACGGGCGCCACCTGAAGGACTCCGACCTGGTGAACATCGGAGGTTCCCAGCGATGATCAAAACCGACGAAGAAAAGCTGAACCCCTTCGGCGCCTGCCCCATCCCCATCTTCGATCACCCGCAGATCGTGCTCGGGCACGGCAGCGGCGGCAAGCTCTCCGCCGAGCTCATCGACAAAGTCTTCCTCAGCCGGTTCCGCAATCCGCTGCTCGAGAAGCTCGACGACCAGGCGACCCTCACGATCAACGGCACGCGCCTCGCCTTCACCACCGACTCCTTCGTCGTCACCCCCATCTTCTTCCCCGGCGGCGACATCGGCACCCTCGCCATCAACGGGACGGTCAACGACCTCGCCGTCGGCGGAGCGACGCCGCTCTACCTGGCCGCGGCCTTCATCCTCGAAGAAGGTCTGCCCGCCGCCGAGTTGGCACGCGTCGCCGACTCCATGGCGCAGGCCGCGCGCGACGCCGGCGTGCAGCTGGTCACCGGTGACACCAAAGTCGTCAACCGCGGCAAGGGCGATAAGGTCTTCATCACCACCACCGGCATCGGCCACATCGAACGGCCCACGCAGCTCTCCGCCGACCGCGCCCGTCCCGGCGACAAGATCCTGCTCAGCGGCACCATCGGCGACCACGGCATCACCATCCTCTCCCAGCGCGAGGGGCTGGAGTTCGAGAGCGCGCTCCAGAGCGACTGCGCCGCGCTGCACACCATGATCCGCAGCATGATCGACGAAGCTGACGCCGCCGGCAACCTGCTCGGGATGCGCGTAATGCGCGACCCGACGCGGGGCGGCGTAGCCACCGTGCTCAATGAGATCGCCGGCCGCAGCGGCGTCGGCATGGTGCTCCGCGAATCGGCCATCCCCGTTCGCGATGAGGTCCGCGGAGCGTGCGAGATGCTCGGCCTCGACCCGCTCTATGTAGCCAACGAAGGCAAGCTGGTAGCCGTGGTCGCGGCGGACATAGCCGACCGCGTGCTCGCCGCCATGCAGCGCCATCCACTCGGCGCCGACGCCTGCATCATCGGCGAAGTCACCGAGCATCCCCACGGCATGGTGCTGATGAAGACCGGCGTCGGCGGCACGCGCGTGGTCGACGTCCTCTTCGGCGAGCAACTCCCCCGCATTTGCTAGGGACTGTGCCATGTAACTGCAGGCAATAGGCATTAGGCAACAGGGAGTAGGTCGTCTACGGCCAAGCAGCAGCCAGCTTCCGGCTACCAGCTACAGTCTCTTTTCTATTGCCTATTGCCTGTTGCCTATTGCCTGTTGCCTGTTGCCTACTGCCTGCCTCTAGTTACTTCCGCCCGTCCGATCCCCACAAATCTGAGACTCCAGTTATCCCAACCCGCTATCCTGAACTTATAGAGTAGAAATCAGGAAGTAAGCCTCGCACCCGTGCGGGGCTTTTTCATTTGCAACGAATCCGGGTGCTCCATAGCCTGGCCTGAGCGGAGTGGCGAAGCCACGCAGCCGAACGGCTCTCCCGGTTTTGGAGACATGGGACAGCGCGACAGCGCCCGCATTTCGTTAGGTGCTTTGAAGGGGCACGGCTTTAGCCGTGCCGTTAGGGAGTTCCAGAACCACGGGGCTTTAGCCCCTGAGGCACGACTGCGCCTCCTGTGCTGCGTCAGCAGCACGACGGTAGAAGCCACGGCCTTCAGGCCGTGGAACAAGGGAACAAAACTCCCGGGCTTTAGCCCCGGCCACGAAAGAGGATCGAATGGAAACCGAACTCACAGCGTGCGAAGACCGCCGCTGCATCGAACTCACCCTCAGCGGACACCACTGCCGCGGTACACCCGTAGCCGAACGCGACCGCTGCTACATCCACGGCCTCTTCCGCGCGCTCAACGACGGCCGCTCCACGATCGACATCCCGCTCCTCGAAGACCCGCAGGCGATCCTCTACGTCTACTCGCAGGTCGCCCGCGCCCTCGCCCAGGGAGCGATGCCCGCCGCCAACGCCAGCGGCATCATCCGCTGCTGCAAAGGCGCCGAGCGCCTGCTCGAACAACAGTTAAAGCGCGAGCGATTCGAAGAGCGGAAAAAGAAGACAGGAGTCAGGACTCAGGAATCAGAAAGCGCGCAGCCGGCCGCAAGTCCCCTCGCTAAAGATCAGCAGGCTCAAACACATGCCACAGTCCCCCAGAATTTCGACAATTGCGAAGAACCCGGGTGCCCCATGTCTCCCGTAGATGGAGACATGGGCGGTGCCGAGTGCTCCATAGCCTGCCCTGAGCGAGAGTCGAACGGGTCTCCCGCCGTTGAAGATGCCGCCGGGTGCCCCATGTCTCCCGCCGTTGAAGACATGGGTTCCGACCCGCCGCAACCCTGGAACGTCGAGCGTCCCCTGCCCGTCGTGCCCCCGCCGCAGTTTGCCGACGCCCCGGAGAAGTTCCAGCGCACCATTGAACGCGTAAGCGACCAGCGCCTGGAGGCAAACCTGCGCCGCGACCGCGCCATTCGCGCCCGTGGAGGCCGCGCCACCGACTTCTACCGAAACGGCGAGGGAGTCCGCTGCGACATCCGCGACACCTGGTCCCCGCACACCGACCCGACCGCCACCGACTCCACACCCCGGCCAGCCTCTGAACCTCTGTCATCCTGACGTCGTGCGCAGCACGGCGGAAGGATCTGCGGTTGCCTTTGCGGCTCCAGCATTCTGGCAGCTTTTTGCTGACCGCTTCTTACCTGACCGGTTTTTACCTGACGGCTGTCCCTCACGCCGCCTCAGCGGCCCCGCATGGAGCAGCAGCCCGCGACAGCGAAACGCCATAGGTGGGCACGTGCTGGACATGCCAGAATTCTTTGTACCGCTCCTCGCCGCGCAGGAAGTCGATGGTCTGCACGCCCTCGTTCGCTGCCTGCTCGATGGCCATCCCGCACACCAGCGTGCCTGGGCTCAGCGCCGCATGCCGCGTCGAATGCGCCATCAGATAGAAGTACTCCTTCCGCTCGGCGCGAATTCGCGATCCGTTCGGCAATCCTGCCGGATCAGCCACCGCATAGAGCGCCCCAATGGGCTCGCGGTCCAGCCTCAGGCACTGCATCCGCAGCATCCCGGCTTCGAGCAGCAGCGGCATGGCTTCCTGGTGCCACGCCACCATCCGCCGATCGGCGAATACGCCGCGCTCCCCGCGCGCCTGCCATCGCTCCGCATGCATGCGCTGCAGCGCGTCGAAGCAGTCGAGATAGTTGCCCTCATCGGCCAGCGTCATCCGCAGTTCGCCCTGGGTGCTCGCGCGCCTGCTGTAGTACCTCACGTTCTGGCGAATCTTCGCTGGCAATTGGGCAATCGGAACCGCCGGCACACGCCCACAGCTCTCCGACTCGAACGCCATCGCGTCGCCGTCAGCGCCGATTGTGCTCGCCTGCAGCGCCTGGTACAGTTTCGACTCCGGACGCAGCTGCGAGGCGGTAATCGCATCCCACTCCGGCTCCGAGCAGAGCAGCCGCAGCGCCCGGCGCACCGCTTCCACGCTGCATTCGGGCGCGAAGACTCCGTCCAGGTAGTCCGTTGTGCCCACCCCGATCAGCAGGCACTGCCGCATTCCACTGCGCCAGTCCCGATAGATATAGAAGGGCAGCAGCCCGATCAGCCGGCCGCCTTGCCGAATCGCCACCGTCCGCAGCTCGCCGCCAAACTGGCGCCACCACGGCAGCAGCCACTCCGGGCTCTGGAATGGAGTCGCGCACGGGTCCTCCGCCCACAGCGCCTTCCACTCCGGCTCGAGCGCTCTCAGCTGCTCCTCATGGTGCAGCAGCTCATGCTGGAAATCAGGCATACTGCACCTTTCTCGATCGGCTCCTCGCCAGCGATTCGTACAGCCTCAGATATTCCCGCACCATCCGCTCCTTCGAGAAGCGCCGCTCAGCTGCCGCCCGGCACGCCGCCCGCGACAGAGTGTCGAGCTTCCCGATCGCCTCGCCCATCTCGCGCGCATCGTCCACCAGAAAGCCGGTCACTGCGTCTTCGACAATCTCCGGCAGCGCTCCCGATCGATACGCAATCACCGGCGTTCCCGCCGCCAGCGCCTCCATCGCGACCAGGGAGCTGGTCTCCGGCGCGCGCGTCGGATGCAGTACGCACCTCGCGCGGCTCAGCAGGTCGTGCTTCTCTTCGGGACGCAAGCTTTCCAGGAACCGGTGCTGGGGGCAGGAATTCCCTTCATTCGACGAAAGCAGCGGGGCGATCTTCTTCGCAAAATAGTCCTGATGTTCGCGATATGGAAACGTATGGCCGCCGATGAACACCGGAACGCCTGCCATCGTCCCTGCCTCCAGCGCCTCATGCTGATTCTTCTCCGGACAGATGCGCCCCAGCACCAGCGCGAAGTTCTCCCGCTCGCCCGCATTCCACTGCTGGGGGATCGCGACGCCATTCTCCACGACCGCTACGCTGTGCGGATCGGCGGCACCCGCCGGCCAGCTGCGCCGCTGGCTCTCCGAGACGCAGACAAACCTGGCGCGCGTGCTCCATCGCTCCAGCGCACCGCGCGGATACCACCCGAGAGGCAGGTGCAGCGTGACGATGGTCGGGATCTCCTCGGGCAAGTCGTAGCGGTCGAAGTCCATTCCGTGCAGATGCACCACGTCCACCGGAGCCGAGAGCAACGCGCGCTGGATCGCCTCGCGGCATTGTCGCGGCACTTCGCGTCGCACGGCATCGTCGACGATCCCGCTCCGGGGCAGCGCAAAGCTGAACAACTGCCCGCGGCTGCGCGAGCCTTCGCAGGCGACCACCAGCGACTGGTGCCCGGCCTCGGTGAGCGCCTCATCCAGATCGGTCAGGATCCTCTCCGCGCCACCCACCGCATGGGGACCCACCGCTGCCAATGCAAACGCTACGTTCAGGACGGTCAGCGGCACCCTGCTACGCCTCCCCCCGATGCAGCATGTGCTGCGCCTCGCGCGCCAGCCGGCAAAATCGCTCGCTCGTCATGCCCCATGGATGCTCGTCGTACAGAACCGGAGGCGGGTGCGGCGGTTGTCCAAAGTCGTACGACGGTGCGACGCGGAACCGTTCCGTCTCGAGCCGAAACTGGGTCAGCACCTGCTTTTGCGTGGCGAAGCACTCGATCAGCGTCTGCTTCCGGTCCCGCTCCGGCTGCGAAAGCGAGTAGGCCACCTCTTCTTTCCGCTCCGGGCCCTGCAGGAACGTTCCGGTCGTCATGCCTCTGGCTCCGCGATGATAGAAGGCAGCCTCCACAATTGTGGGCGTCCGGGGCCGGTGCCCCTTGCGCATGGCGACTCCATGATGAACGGCAAAGGCGCACGCATCGTGGTCGGGATGGCCCCCCTCATACGGATGCGTAAAGACAATCTCCGGCTCGAACTGCTCGAGTCGCTTGCAGATCTCAATGGCCAGCCTCGCCAGATGCAGGCTGGCTCTCTGGTCCGGGACTCCCAGGCACTCCGTCGAGGCCTGTGGAATCCCGGCGCGCTCGAGGACCTGAAGGAACTCCGCCCGGCGCGCCTTGCGGTAGTCGTCCAGCGTGGCGAACCCATGGGCGCGGCTGTCCCGCTCGTCCCGCGGAGCCCCGTCCGTGACATGAACGAAATGCGCTCCGCCGAAGCGGCCCATGCGGGCGCCCAGCGCGATCGTCTCATCATCCGGATGCGCGAACACCAGCAGCGCCTTCGGCATGGCGGTCGAATCGGTCTCCGGAGCCGTGCCTCTGGTCAGCAACGACACACCTGTACTCCACCGTTTCCGCGTTGAAACAAAATTCTTCCTGAACACTTTTTGTGATGCCGAGTGGTATGCGAATGGGTGCCGGTAGCTGTTACGGGATTGATGCGTACAGGAAAAATGAACGACGCGCCGACATCCGCCGCCGTGTACAAACAGAAGGAGATGAGCACCGTCCGCGTTATGTCCGGAGGCTGGGTGGATCGCCGCTCCATCGCGCGCGGTCCGAACGGCCGTGGCCTGTGCCGCTGGTGCTCGCTCGAGGTGCCTCGAGGCCGATTCACCTTCTGCTCCGACTACTGCGTGCATGAGTGGAAGCTGCGCTCGCAGCCCGCCTACCTCCGCGATCAGGTCCTCGCGCGGGACCGCGGCCTCTGCGCCGGATGTGGCATCGACACGCTGGCCGCCCTGCGCCAGCTTCGCCGGTCGCGCGGCTC
>DASYYN010000096.1:0-21465 GCA_035933815.1 Acidobacteriaceae bacterium | reverse complement strand
GCATCCGGCAGCTTGCGATGGATGAACCCAACCTCGGGCGCTGTGGGACTCATTTCCACATCGGGCTTGAGAAATGCGCGTATTGCCGCGCCCAGGTCCGCCGGCTGCGCCACTGTCCGTGTGCTTTTCGCGCCGGCGGTGAACAGCTCCTGCGAGATTTGCTGCACGGCCGCTGAATCGCGTTTCCCCTCGATCCACCCCGGCGCACGCGACGGAGCATGCCCGAGGGCGATCACCACGCCACCGCTCCGCGCATAGGCTTCGATTTTCCGGTAGGTCGCGAGCGGCAGCCTCTCCACGTTCGGCAGCAAAAGCACCGGGTAGTGAATGCCAACGCGGTCGATCGCCTCCGAATCGATGAAGTCGAAGTTGTAGCCGGAGTCGAGAATCGCCGGGATCAATTCCGGCCCCAGCAGCTTTGCCATCTGGTCGCTCACCGAAGATTCGCTCGCGCGGCTCTCTCTTGCAGCTGGGTAGCCCTCGGCCGTCCACGGAACGCCCGCTGCGGGCGCAGCAGGATGGAACTTGGACTGCGCATCTTCTTCCGGCAAGAGCACCGCTATGTCGTTCGCCGGCTTTCCCTGCCGCAGCAGCCAGCTCACGCGCGTCAGATAGCGCGTCACATCCGGCATTACGATCCACCAGGGATTGTGGCTGTTAAACACGGCGGCCGCATAGAACGAATAGCCCGGCTCGCCGGCTGAGGGCGGCGAATAGGGCCAGCCATGTCCCATCAGCTGATTGATTCCCTGGAGAAAAAAGGTGTCCGCCTCGGCCTTCATGTCCAGCGGCGTTGCGCGAAAGGGCGGAGAATGCAGCCACGTCCAGGTCTCCGACGAGGTCACCGGCCGCCCGTAAAGATGGCTTGCCGAAGTCGCCCATCGGGTAAACGAAAACGGGCCGTGCCACTGCGAGCCCTCGCCCTCCGGCAAATCGACGCGCGCGTTGCTCGAGAGCGTCACCGCCGGAATGCCGTAGCTCTGCGAGCGGAACTCGGTGTGATGGGCGTGCGCCCAGGTGTTGATCGCTGCCAGGTAGTTCTGGTCGATCAGCTCCGCCAGCGTGCGTCCCCAGTCGTAACGGAGATCAGCTGCCTGTTCGTCACTTCCTGCGGCCAGCTCGGGCAGATGCGGCAGCAGATCGTAACCGCGGCGCGTGCGAAACTCGGTCAGCAGCTCCGGCGTCCAGTCCGCTCCGTAGACCTCCAGGCTGTCACTAAAAACCGAGTATGGCGGATCCTGCCCGAATGCCTGCACCAGCGGCTGCGCCACGTTCTTCAGGTGATCCTGAACCGCCTTCGCGCTGAAGTGATCGATGACGAAGCCCTCAGCGCCAACCGCAGGGCGCTTGACCTGCTGCCCCGTGCGGCTGCTGATGAAAAACAACGCTACCCGGGTTCCGGAGCCCTCCTCCGGGAATTCCAGACGGCCGTTGCGAATGGTTTCGACTCGCTCGGCATGCGCCGCGTCGTACCTGGCCGGAGTGCCCGCCGCCACAAACGCACCCAGCAGCTGCTCGCCGTTTTCCATCGCGGGTACGGCTACGGATCGATCGCCGTCACCGATCGCATCGGCCACGACGCGGAGCTCGCCCGCTGATTCAGTCGCCGGCACCCAGGCTCCCCCGTACGGCCATCCACTGCCCAGGGTCAGGCTTACGCGCATCCCCAGCGCCTGCCCGGTTCGCGCCGCAAAGCTCACGTTGCGCAGAAACTCCGGCGACAGAAAGGGCTCGTTGCGGATGCCTTTTTCCGGATCGTCGAGCGCCAGCGGATACACCGGCTGGATCTCCACGCCGCCAATGCCTCCCTGCTTCATAGTACGGAGCTCGCGCGCCAATTCTTCGGGTTCAACCGCCGGCCCAAACCACCACCAGCGCATCATCGGCTCCGCATTGCTCGGCGGTGACGCAAAATTGCGCTCCAGTTCCACAAGCGAATTGCGGCCTCGGGACGGCTCCGCCTGACTGTGCAGCATCCCAGCGGAACCAGCGGCGACCGACAGGCCCAGGGCGACCCTCGCCAATATGCGGACGGAATTCAGCACCGGCAACCTCCTGACAGCGCACCATCCTATCCTGGCGGGAGGGGGCATCGCACTTCGAATACGAAACTGCGTCCCTATTGACAATCGAATCGTGACTTCGGTACTGTCCCGCCGTTGAGACAAATCACAGGCGTTCCCCAATCTCTGCTCATTTTCTGGAGGCAATTTATGCAGTTGAAGAAACACTGGGCCCTTCTGCGGCGCTGTTTGGGTCCCTTCCTTGCCACCGCGGCGGTTATGCTGCTGCCCGCCTGTTGCGCGTGGGCACAAACCGGCGGCGAAGGATCCATTCAGGGGACGGTTACCGATTCAACGGGAGCCGTCATTTCCGGTGCGACCATCACGGCGACGAATGTCGGCACCAACGTCGCCACGGTGCGCACCTCGTCCTCCGCCGGGTTTTTCAGCGTGTCGCCGCTGCCCGCCGGCACCTACCGGGTGACTGTATCCGCCACGGGTTTTGACAAGCTCGTTCAGGACAACGTCGTCGTCAATGCTCTGCAGATTCGCGCCCTGAATCCTGTGATGAAGGTGGGCGAGGCGAGCCAAACGGTTACCGTCACCGCTGCGCCTCCGGTGCTCGATACGCAGGATGCCACGCTGGGCATGACGATCGAGAACGAGACTTATTCCAACCTGCCGATCCAGGTGAACGGGCAGCAGCGCGATCCAACGGCTTTCGCCGTGCTCACTCCGGGGGCCCAGGGCGGCACGCGTCTGCCCATCATCGGCGGCACCGGGAATTTCCTCGGCCAGCTTTATCTCGACGGCATGCCTGCGGAGACCATCAACCAGCAGGGCGATAACCGCCTCGTCTCGCAGAACGTCAATCTTGATGCTGTCGACCAGTTTCAGGTGCTGACCAGCACGCCACCGGCGGAGTTCATGGGCGCCGGCGCCGAGAACTTCACCATGAAGTCCGGCACGCTCCAGTATCACGGGCAGGTTTCCGACTTCATCCGGAACACCATCTTCGACACGTGGGGCTTCACGGCCAAGGGAGCGACCATGAAGAATGCCGCGGGCCAAACGGTTGCCGCTCCCAAGCCCTCCGAACATCAGAATGAGATCTCCGCCACTCTCGGCGGCAAAGTTCCCCACACCGCGAACAAGCTGTTCTTCTTTGTCGCATACGACAACTACATGGAGCGCCTCGGGCCCAATTACACGCTGTACACGATTCCGACGACGCTGATGCGCAGTGGAGATTTCACCGAACTCGGCGGCAAAAACAACTCGCCCGTCATTTTCGACCCGACAACCACAACCTGCGCGGGCAGCACCTGCACGCGCGCACCGGTTATGGGCATAAAGAACGGCGTTCCGACGGCCAACGTGATTCCCGCAAATGAACTCTCGCCGATTACCCAGAAGATGCAGTCGTTCCTTCCGGCGCCGAGCAATTCGGCACTGTCTAACAATTACCTGGGCGGTCTTCCCAGAGGATTCAACAACCATGCCATCGACTGGCATGTGGATTTCAATGTGAGCGAGAAGCACCGTATCTCCATGATCGGGGCGATGGGCGCGGTGAATTACCTCAACAACTACGGAAACCCGCTGCTTCCGCTTCCTTACACCGGCGGCGACCTCGCGAACATCTGGCCCAAAGACTATGTGCTGAGCGATACGTACACCTTCACGCCCAACATCGTGAACCAGATCAAGTTCTCGTATACCCGTTTCTTCCAGAAGATCGAGAATGCGACGCAGGGCCTGACCAAATTCGAGCCGGCGGCTTTCGGCATCACCGATCTCCCTCCGAACCACGCGCAGGCGGCCGAGGAATTTCCTGAAGAGAGCTTCGGCGGCAACACCGGCGTGGGGACGGCGCAAACGCAGTGGACCGGCTATGGCAACGCAGTGTCCACGCAGCTCACCACTCCTAATAACTATGCAGCCACCGATAACCTGCAGTGGGTGAAGGGCAAGCACTCGCTCACCTTTGGCCTCACCTACGAGTGGGAAGAAATCAACAACGCGAACCCCTCCACCTACAGCGGCGTCCTGCAGCTCCCCTTTGATGTCTTCCCGACCGCGCAGTTCGACAGCGGCACGTCGATCAGCAGCAATCCGAAGACCGGCTATTCCTATGCCAGCTTCCTTCTCGGTGCGGTCGGCGGCTCTCCTTCGCTGGGCCTGCAGCCTGTCAGCGAGTTGGGCGGCAGGTACCACGTCATCTCTCCGTATGTGCAGGACAGCTACAAGCTGACCAAAAATCTGACGCTGGATCTCGGACTTCGCTGGGATTACCTACCCCCCTACCACGAGGAGCATAATCGCTGGACATTCCTGAACCCGAGCCTTACCAACGCCATCACCGGAACCCCCGGCGAGCTGCAGTTTGCCGGCAGCTGGGGCGGTCCTGGCGTGAGCTGCGAATGCACAACACCGGTGAAGACCTACTGGAACAACTGGGGGCCGCGTGTCGGCCTCGCCTGGCAGATCGGCCAGAAGAATGTCATTCGCGCCGGCTATGCCCAGGTCTTTACTCAGGCCGGCGGCGTCGGCGGACGAGGCGGAGCGGCGAACGGCACCGGTACGACCGGCTTCAATATGAGCGCCATTGCGCCTGCTGAGGTGAACAGCGGGCCCGGTGCGGGGCCATCGTTTTATCTGAACGACAGCCCGTACTTCAAGGCGATCGGCCGCGCCAACACTGACCTGTTCGGACCCGGTTTTAATTATCCCGCGCCACCGACGCCCAGCGTCGCTGCCCAGACGCTCAACACCGGGTTCTATGTCGATTCAGGCGGCAAATTCCACAGCGCAAACAGCGTGGGCTATGCCGACCCGTATTTCTCCGGACGCGCTCCTGAGATCGAGATGTTTAACTTCGGCGTCGAGCGGGCGATCACGAATAACATGACGCTCGCCGTCAACTACGTGGGCAACGAAAGCCACTTCATCGTGAACTCGGGGACAACCGGAGGCAATCCGCGCGGCTACTGGTCCAACGAACTGGACCCGGTTTACCTCGCCACCCTGGGCCCGGTAGCTGACAGCACGGGCAAGACGCCGCTGCTGTCGGCGCCGGCGACCGCTGCCAATGTGGCGATCCTGCAAAAGTATTTCCCCAGCGCGAACGCTCCGGCGTTCTTCGTCGCGGCGGCCAGCAAGAGCAGCACTGCGACGATTCAGCAAATGCTGGTTCATTTCCCGCAATACAGCGGGGTCAGCGATACCTGGGGGAACGTCAGCAACTTCAGCTACAACTCACTCCAGGCGACGCTGCAGAAACAGATGGGGCACGGTCTCAGCTTCAACGTGAACTACACGTTCGCCAAGAACGTTGGCGATGACGGGACTTTCCGGAGCGGATTCAATATTCCGGCGGCGGCGATCTCCGGAGGCGGCCATGCCTGGAAGCAGGACCGCATCGACCGGTCGTTGACGGCGGACAACAATACGCATCTCTTTCATGCATTCGGGGTGTGGCAGCTTCCCTTCGGCGCCGGCCACATCGGCAACAATTCGCGCCCGGTGCGCTGGGTCGCCGGTGGATGGCAGTTCTCGAGCATCTACCGGTACACCAGCGGGAATCCGATTGCCGTCACAACCACCGGGTGCGTCAGCAGCATCGGCCAGTGCATGCCGGATCTCAACCGTTCGTTGACGGGCAGTGCCCGCATCAATGGATCCTGGGGCAAGGGCCCGAACGGCTATCAGGCCGCTAGCTTGGGCAAGGTGCAGTACATCAACCCGGACGCGTTCACTACGCCGCAGAACGTCTCAACGGTCGGCAAGGAATATCTGATCGGCAATGCTCCTCGCACGCACGCTTACAACCTCACCGGTCCCAGCGACTGGGACTGGGACGCGGGGCTGCGTCGCACGTTCCCGATTCACGAGAAGGTGAACTTCGTGTTCGAGGCGGACTGCATCGACGTAACCAACCACGTGAACTTCGACATGCCCAGTTCCGGCAACCGAACCTGGTCCGCAGGCTCGACGTCTTTCGGTACCGTCACCGGCGCTTCCGGCAACCGCGACTGGCAGTTCGCCGGACACATCAACTTCTAACCAACCCCAAACGCCAAACTCCGGGATGCATAACCGTGCTCCCGGAGTTTTTCTTTTGTCCGCTGCATCAATACTCGTAATCGAGCGAGAACTGGATGCGTCTCGAATCCGACTCCTCCGCCGGCGTGCGGAACTGCGCTGACGGAGCCGAATTCGATCCGAAGACTGGATTCAGCCGGTCGATGTTCTGACGGTTGAGCAGATTGAAGGACTCGCCAACGATGTCCAGATGCCCCCGCCAGATCGGCACCATGCGCAGCACGCGCAAATCGAAGTGCAGCTGCGGTGGAGTCTCGAGCGTGTTCCGCCCCAGCCCGAGCGGCCGCGCGGCAAATGGATAGATGTGCTCGCGGTTGGTGTCCGCTCCGGTTAGCGGATCGTCTCGAAATCCGCTGCCCGCCTGAAGGATGGGCGCGAACTCCAGCCCGTTGATGATCTTCTGCACCGCGTTCGAATGCGCCGCTTTGGCGCGATCGGATGGTTCGTCAAGATCCGGTCCGAGTACCCATAGCCCGCTTAGCACAAACCGGTTCCGCTGATCGCCCAGCGACGGCGCGCGCTCCTGCCGCAGCCCGAACGGATTCTGCGGCTGCTCGGTGTCAGTCGAAGCATCGTCGAGCGTTTTCGTTAAGGTGTATCCGGCCATCAGCTCAAATTGCTCGGTGAACTGGCGATTCACCGTGAACGTGACGCCGTTGTAGCGGGATCCCGCCTCGGTCTGAAACTCATTCACCGCGTCGTAGGCCGGGTTGCGGCGCCCGAGAGGAAACACCAGCCGCCCGATCTGCTGCGGCGCGGGATCCGCCACGCCCAGAGTTGCCGCGTTCCCCGCCGACAGAACCACCGGCGGCAGCAGATTGCTGTTGATGGTCCGCCCCAGCTTCACTCCATGGACGAAGCGATACTCCGCGCTCACCGTCCATTGCGCCAGCAGCGCGTGCTCTACTCCCAGCGACGCGGTCTCGGCGTAAGGATTGGCGAGCGATGGCTGCGCCTGCCAGATGCTCGGCGCGATTCCCGCATGCGGCGCAGCAAACCACGCGCCTGACCGATAGAGTGCCGCAGCCTGCGCGCCTTCCACCTGCTGCTGTTCCGCACCGCTCCCGCTGAACTCGCCCCTGAACTCCTCGATGCGGTTGACGGTCGACAGCAGGTAGCGGTCGAAATAGAAGCCGAAGCCGCCCCGCACGACCCAGTTCCGCCGCGGAGACCACGCGAATCCGACGCGCGGGCTCAGATTATCGGCGTCCTGCGGCAGCGATCCGGGCAGGCGGTTGGTTTCATACCGAAGCCCGTAATCGAGCGCGAGCCCGGGCCGTGGCGTCCGGTGGTCCTGCACCCAGGCTGCACCGCGAATCTCTGCGAAATTCGTATTTGGATTGCCGAAACTCTGGATGTAGAAATCCGGCTGCGCCTGCGCCAATGCGGAGAGGTCCGGGAAGACATACAATCCGCTGAATCCTTCCTTGTCGGCAGCGCGCAATCCGATATGGCTGACCGCAATCCCTGCCGCAAACAGATGTTTGCCGTGTTGCGCCATGACGCTGTCGCTGAAATCCGCGTGGGTCTCCAATCTGCGCTGATTTCCCGCAAACGGCGTCCCGAACTGCGCCAGGCCGGCGATCTCGATTCCGGGCGACTGTGTCGATCCTGTTCTCATCGCCACTCTCCGCTGCGCGACTTCGAAGTTAAGCTGCTGCATCAGGCGCGGAGACACCGTCCAGGACCAGGCGCCGTTGACGCCGTTGTCGTCGTAGAAGGCCGACCCTCGCGCGCTGAGATCGACCAGGTCGCTGGTGTTGAATGCGTCGTTCACAGACCTGTTGTTCGTTAGTGAATAGCGAAGCATCAGCGCATGCGCGCCGCCGTTCCAGTCAACCCGCCCCGACAGCTCAGTTTCCTCGTTCGTTGTCGGAAAGAATCCCTGCTGCAGGCGGAATCCGCGCAGCGGGCCTGCTCCGGCGAGTGCGTCCTCAATCGCGGCCCTGGTCTGCGGGCTGAAGTCGCTCGCCTCCTCGCCGCGCGCCATCTCCTGCTCCCCGGCGACGTAGTAGAACAGCCGACTTTTGCGGATGGCCCCTCCCGTCGACAAGCCCGCGCGCAGGCGATTTTCGTCCGGCTTGCGCGGAACCATCTCCAGCGCCGGCGTGGCATTCAGAGCGCCGTTCTGCACAAAGAGGAACGCGTCTCCATGCTGCAGATTGCCCCCTTCGCGAGTTTCGACATCGACTGCGCTGCCCGCCGATCCTCCGAACTGCGCTGCGTAGCCATGGTTCACGATCTGGAAATCGCTGATCGCTTCCGGCGAAAGCTCCGTGCGGCTCAGGCCGGTGTACTCATCGTTGTCCTCGCTCCCATCGATATAGAGAGCATTGCTGGACGGCCGCAATCCGCCGGCGCTAAACCCGCCGGCCTCAGCACTGGGCCGTTGCCGCGAGAAGGCGGGATTCGCGGCCGCTACCGCGGGAGAGAGCAACGTGAAATTCAGATAATTCCTGCTCGGAATGGGAAGCTCTTCAATGCGATCGCGATCGATATTCGCCACCGGCGAAGTCTGCGTCGTGTCCAGCGTCTCGGTTCGACCGTGGACTGTGACTTGCTGGGTCGCGTGCGCCGGCGCGAGTCGCACCGCGATGGCCGTATTGCGGCCAACGGCTACACCAACCGATCCGTTGCGCCACGCAGCAAATCCCGGCGCTGCGATCGTCAGTTGATAAGTCCCGCTGGGCAACTCGCGGATGACGAAGTTTCCGTCGTTGACCGTCGCTGCCCTGTGAACGATGGCGTGATCGGGCGACGTGACCACGACCTGAGCGCCCGCAATGGCCGCGCCGGTTGCATCCGTCACCGTGCCGGAGATGCTGCCGTTCATCACTCCTTGCTGGCCCGAAACCAAAGTGCAGGACACGGCCAAAAACAAGAACGCGGCGACGCAGCGCAGGAATGAAACCATCGAGACCCTCATCTGAAACGCAGCAGTGCAGAGCATGGGCGCGCGCAGGCGAACTGCGGCTGTCCCCTTCGCAGGAGCTACGGATGAGGAATCAGATTCGCAGAGGGATGAGCGGCGGGCTGGCGGTCGACTCGGGCAGCACGTCCAGTAGCCTGCCATCCGCCGGAGCCGCCGCGCGGGAAAGGCGGATGCGGTGCGGTGTTTTCGCGGGAACGGGCATGGCGCGTGTCGTTCTTGCGATCACCAGCACCAAACCGGCGCCGGCAAACCAGGCAGCCAGGTGCATCTCCGTATCATTCGCGGGCGCGGGATTTTTGTCCCAGGTGTCGAAGCAGTTCGCCAGCGGCGTGAGCGTCGCAAACAGCAGCACGAGAGCGGCAGCGACCTGGAACATGCGATTCGACACCGTATTCAGAATATTGAGATACACGCGCGATTCGCAAATGGCCCGGCTTCATCCCCCAGGCGCGCGGCAGAAGTAGTCGCCACCTGGAAATAGAACTCTGCCGCGATGGTAACCGGCTTTCGAAAACTCTCGTTGGATTTACACAACTGATTCCAGGCCACATGCTTGGGGCAACTGAATCGAGCAATCGATGCAGCCTGGGACCCCGGGGAACTCGGTCAACCGCTGAGTTCCCCAGACGTGCACCGACTCAGCTGTTGAAAGTTCAGATGACGGAGCGATCACGTTGATCCGTAAGAATGGTGGGACTGTGTCTGACCCGAAAAACGAATCGGGTCAGACAATTATTCTCCTGGCTCTCTCGTTGGCGGTTTTATGCGGCTTTCTGGGATTGGCCATCGACGTCGGTCAGATGCGCTCGGCGGAGCGGCGCCTGCAGGAAAGCGCTGATGCTGCCGCTCTCGCCGGAGCGCTGGAAATCACCTACTGCAATGGATCGGCCAATTGCAGCCAGATGACCACGGCTGCGCAGGACGCCATGTCGGAAAACGGCATGTCCGGTGGCGCGCTGATCACCGACTGCAGCACCAGCCCGGGCTCAGGACTTTCGCTGGCTGTCCACAATGGCCCCTGCGCGCTTGGATCTTCCGATCCGAACAACGGCGATGCCAGGTTTGTTGAGGCGGTCGTCACCAACGACCAGCCGACGTACTTCGCCCGCATCTTTGGGCTGAACAGCGTCCGGCTCTCCGCGCGCGCCGAAGCCAAAGAGGGAAGTTCTCCCTTCTGCATCTACGTTGCCGACGCCCCCAGCAACGGCGGCTCCATGAATATCAGCCCCGGCTCTCACCTGGACGCTAACTGCGGCATCGATGTGGGCTCCAATGTTTCGCTGCAGAACGGCGAGCACATCGGCTCAAAAATCTTCGACGTTGCCGGCAGCGTGTCCGGGAGTTCGAACCAGGTCAGCCCGGCGCCCGTTCAGTATGCCCCGCCGATGGGAGATCCGCTGGCCACCATGCCCGCCCCCACGACGAGCGTCAGTTGCCCGTCGTCGGCGAACACGATCACCACCTCCAGCAATCTGACGCTCAGCCCAGGCGGCTATTGTGGCGTCACGGTGAATAAAGGCACGTTGACTCTGCAACCGGGCGTGTACTACCTGCAGGGCACGTTCTACGTGGGCAACGGAGCCAGCGTCACCGGAACCGGTGTGACGCTCTATTTCGCCTCCGGAACTTTCAACGCCGATAACGGCAGTACGATTACGCTGAGCGCGCCCACCAATCCCTACAACACCAATGGCACGCCCAATCCGTACTACGGGATTCTGTACTGGGAAGCCGCGTCGGATACCTCCACCTTCATGCTGCAGCCCGGTTCCAAGTCGAAGTGGGAAGGCGTTATCTACCTGCCCGGAGCCACGCTGGACATTGGCGATGGCGGGAGTTTGGCCGCGTATACGATTCTCGTCGTGAAATCGCTGACGATCGCCTCGGGAGGCAAGATAACGGTCAACGCCGACTATTCCTCGCTGCTGAACGGTTCGCCGATCAAGGGAGTGAGCGCCGTTCTCGCAGAATGACGTCTATGCGCAGACGGCACCTCAGCGGCTGCCGCAGCCTGCTAACCCCATAGCTGTGGTTCCCGCAATTCCGATATTGCGTGCACTCACCTCCCGGCCTACCCACGGAGACGTTTACTCCGCCGCCCTGGCGGAGCTATAGTGGCTTTTCTTCGTCGTTCATCGCGCCCTCCAACCTGAAGGAGCAGTCCATGTCCGATTCCCGCGACGAATCCCGCCACAACTCTCATCCGCCAGAAGCCGAGCGCAAGGGCATCTCGCGCCGCGGTTTCCTGAAAGGCGCCGGTCTCACCGCCGCCGGGACCGCGCTGCTCGAAGGCGTGCAGTCGCTGCGTGCCGAAGTTTCGCCCGAGGCGCGATCCGATGCTCAGGAAATCGGCCCCGGTCCGGTACCCATGCATCTGCACGTGAACGGCAAGGAGCACGTGGTGCAGATCGAGCCGCGCACCACGCTGGCCGACGCGCTGCGCCTCCATCTCGGCCTCACCGGAACCAAGATCGTCTGCGATCGCGGCGTCTGTTCCGGCTGTACCGTCTGGCTCGACAAGATGCCCGTCAACAGCTGCATGACGCTGGCCATCGACGCCGTCGGCCACCACATCACCACCATCGAAGGAATCGCGCCCGAAGGCGAGCTGCATCCGGTGCAGGCGGCCTTCGTCCGGCAGGACGCGATGCAGTGCGGCTTCTGCACGCCCGGCATGGTGATGAGCTGTGCCGCCCTGCTCGAACACAATCCGCATCCGTCGGAGCACGATGTCCGGCACGCCGTCGCCGGCAATCTCTGCCGTTGCGGAACCTACCCCAAAGTCTTCGCCGCCACCCTCGAGGCGGCGGGGCGCACGCGTCAGGCGTAGCGGAGGTGCACGATGAAAAATCATCCGACTGAAGACGCTCTTCTCGCCCAGACCGCAAGTTCGCCCGCCACTCCGCCGACCGCGCCGCCGAAGAAGTCGGTGAGCATGCCGGTCGGCGTGCCCGGCTATACGCTGCACGACGAAACCCGCCAGGTGCCCGAGAGCGAACCACCTGTCTGGCCCACGAACAAGGATTTGAAATACGTCGGCCACAAGGCTGAGCGCTGGGATGGCGCCGCCAAGGTCACGGGCCGCGCCCGCTACACCGCGGACGTCCAGCTGCCCGGGATGCTCTACGGCAGATTCGCCAACGCCAGCGTGCCCCACGCGAAAGTCGTTGCGGTGGACACCTCAGCCGCGGAGAAGTATCCCGGCGTCCGCGCCGTTTACGTCCTGCAGCATGTGGATGGAAACGCCGTGCTGCGCAATGCGGCGCTCGAGCAGGTGAAGTATCCGGTGGTGCGCTATGCCGGCCAGCCTGTCGCTGCGGTCGCGGCCACGACGCCCGAAGCCGCGGAGGAAGCCGCTGCGCTGATCAAGATCAAGTACGACACGATGCCGTTCGTCGTCGATCAGGACAAGGCTCGCGCGGACAACGCCCCGCTGGTCTATCCCGGCGCCGCCGATGCGGAAGGCAGCGCGGGCGGCGGAGGCGGTCCGGCCAACGTTCAGCAGAAGGGGAATGTCCACGGCCCGTCGCTTCATCGGGTCGCCGATGCAGAGCAGGAGCTCAAAGAAGCCGAGGTCGTTGTCGAGGGCCACTACGTCACCCAGGTGCAGACGCACTCCGCGCTCGAAACCCACGGTGTCGTCGCCGACTGGAAGCCGGATATGCTCACCGTCTGGGCTTCGACCCAGGGCACCGCCAGCGTGCGCCAGGAACTCTGCGGATATTTCAAGCTGCCCGCTTCCAAAGTGCGCGTCATCACCGAATACATGGGCGGCGGATTCGGCGCGAAGTTCGGCGCCGGCAATCACGGGATCGCCGCGGCCATGCTCTCGAAACAAGCAGGCGCTCCGGTGCGCATGATGCTTTCCCGCGAAGAAGAGCATCTCTCCGTCGGCAATCGTCCCAGCTCCGACCAGATGCTGCGTATCGGCGCGAAAAAGGACGGCACCCTCACCGCCATCCATCTCGTCGCCTACGGCACCGCGGGATGCGGCACCGGCGCGGGCTGCTCCGGCCCGGCGCAGAACCTCTATAAGACCGCAGCGCTGCACACCGAGGACAACGACGTCTTCATCAACGCGGGGCCGGGCGCCGCGATGCGCGCTCCTGGGCATCCGCCCGGAGCCTTCGCCCTCGAGCAGACCATCGACGAGCTCGCGGTGAAGCTCAACATGGATCCCATCGAGCTGCGCGACAAGATCGATGAGCACCCCGTGCGCCGCGTCGAGCGGCAGATGGTCCGCGAAAGCGACATCTGGAAATCGCGCAACCCCGTCGCCGGCGCAGACTCCGGTCCGGTGAAGCGCGGCGTGGGACTCGCGCAGTCCGTCTGGTATCGCTTCGTCAGCATGGGCTCGAATGCCGAAGTTCGCGTCCATCGCGACGGCTCGCTCGAAGTGCTCTCCGCTGTACAGGACATTGGCTCCGGGATCAAGACCGTCATGGCGCAGATCCTCGCCGAGCAGTTCGGCGTGCCGCCTGCGCAGATCGCCGTCAAAGCCGGCGACACGAATTACCCCGAGGGCCCGAACTCCGGCGGCAGCGTCACCACGCTCTCGCTCACGCCTGCTGTGCGCGACGCAGCGTGGCAGGCCTCGCAGAAATTTCTCGCCGACATCGCTCCCGGACTCGGCGCCGATCCCGGGGATCTGGTTCTCATCGACGGCGAGGTTCGCAGCAAGTCCGGCAAGTTCCAGCCGATGACGTTCCGCCGCGCCGCCGCGAAAATGTCGTCGAGCCAGGTCTCCGCTCAGGCGAAACGGATCCCCGATTACGACCGCTCCAAGTACCTGACCTACGGCGGCGTCGATGTAGCGGAGGTCGAAGTAGACACCGAACTCGGCCGCATTCATGTGCGCCGCGTGCTTTCTGTTCACGATTGCGGGCGCCCGATGAATCCCGAACAGACCATCAGCCAGATCAACGGCGGCGTCATCCAGGGCATCTCCTGGACTCTCTTCGAAGACCGCCTCCTCGATCCCAATTACGGCCTCATGGTCAACCCCAACCTCGACAAGTACAAGATCGCCGGCGCGCGCGAGATTCCGCAGATTGAAGTGAAGCTCGTCGAGGCTTACCTCGGGCAGAGTTCCACGGATGCTTCGGGCATTGGCGAAGCGGCCGGCGTGATTTCCGTCGGCGCGGCTGTGGCCAACGCTGTTTACAACGCGCTCGGCGTCCGCATTCGCCGTACGCCTATGACCCCCTCCGTCGTGCTGGAGGCGCTGCGCACCGCGTCCTCGCAGGGGAAGGAGATCGCATGAACCGGTTTTCCGTCGCACAATGCACATCGGTGGACGCCGCGCTGTCCGCGCTGAAAGACGGCGCGGTCGTGAAGGCAGGCGGCGTCGATCTGCTCGACCGCATGAAAGAGGGCACCGCCCAGCCGGAGAAGCTCGTCAACATCCGCAACATCGCCGGCCTGCGCGGGATTCGGGAGACGGATCAGGGCCTTGAGATCGGTCCGCTGACCACGCTCGCCGAAATCAGCGACCACCCGCTGATTCGGCAGAAATATCAGGTCCTCGCCGATGCCTGCGCCAGCGCCGCCACGCCGCACATCCGCAACATGGCCACCGTCGGCGGCAATTTGCTGCAGCACGTGCAGTGCTGGTATTACCGCTCGGCGGAGTTCCAGTGCATCCGCAAGGGCAAGGACCTTTGCTTCGCCTTCGAGGGACTGAACCAGTACCACGCGATCATGGACTACACCACCTGTCCTTCGGTCGCGCCCTCTTCCGCCGCTGTGGCCCTGCTCGCGCTCAACGGTAGCGTCGAGCTGCACTCGGCCAAAAGTGGCAAGCGTACCGTCGCAATCAAAGACTTCTATGTCGTTCCCGACGCAAACCCCACGAAGTTCACCGTGATCGAACCCGACGAGCTGCTGACAACCGTGGTCGTGCCCAAACCCGCGGCCGGCACGCGCTCCGCGTATCAGAAGTACGGTGAGAAGGAGAGCTTCGACTGGGCGATCGCCGACGCCGGAGTCGTCCTCGAGATGGATGGGGACACCTGCCGCCGCGCCGTCATCACCATGGGAGCAGCCTCACCCGTGGTGCGCCGCGCCACAAGCGCCGAAGCGGCGCTCGCCGGCAAGCCCATCACCGAAGAGACGGCCCGCCAGGCCGGACGCCTCTCCGTCGAAGGCGCGAAGCCGCTTTCCATGAACAGCTACAAACTCGATCTCTTCCCGGTCGCCGTCTATCGCACCATCCTGCTGGCGGCTGGAAAGCGCGATCGCGATCCCAGCGCCGCAGGTTAGGCCGGCACGGAGGTGACATCCAATGAGCGAGATAAAATCGACGACGCAACCCTGCCAGTGCCTGCGCACCAAGAACCCCTACGGCTTTACGCCGCAAAACGCCGAAGACTGGCTGCCCACCTTTCACTCGAGTTCCAGCTACTGGTGCCTGCGCACCATGGGTCCCGCTGGTCCTGACGAGCACTTCGTGCACCTTTCGCGCTGCACCCCCGGCCGCGCCTGCTACGAGAAAGAGGAGGAGTAGTTCGCGACTGCGATGCAGAAAAAGACGATCACGCTCGTTGCTCTGGCGTCATTGATCAGCCTGGTCGGTGCGACGCGCCCCGTACAAGCTCAGGCCGACAAGTCTCCGTATCCCACCGCAGCTCCTCTCGATCAGTACCTGATGGCGGACAGGGATGCCGAAGTGGCGCTGGCGCGCACGGCTGCTCCTGCTTCCGTTTCCGACGAAGCCGAAGTGTTGGTGCTCGGTCGAAACGGATATACGACAGCCGTCAAGGGCAGCAATGGTTTCGTCTGCCTTGTCGAACGAGGATTTGCCGCTTCCACGGATTTTTCGGAATTTTGGAATCCTAAAAACCGGTCACCCAATTGCGTGAACGCAGCAGCCGCACGCACCTATCTGCCTGCCGTGCTGATGAGAGCCAAGCTGGCGATGGCGGGAAAATCTAAGAACGAGATCGCCGAGGCGGTTCGATCGGCCATGGACAGCAAACAGCTGCCCGAGCCCCAGCCGGGCGCGATGTCCTACATGCTCTCGAAGCAGCAGTATCTGAACGATGGAGCGAAGAACTGGCGCCCGCACCTGATGTGGTTCATCCCGGGCGACGTACCGAAAAGCTGGGGAGCCGGACTGGCAGGCTCGCCAATTCTCGCAGACAAGGATTCCGAAGACAGGATGACCATCTTCATGGTTCCGGTCAGCCAGTGGTCCGACGGCACGCCGGCTCCCACATCATGACTCGCCAGCTGTGAGCTGAGCCTCGGGGACAGTGCGGCGGCATCCTTTGATTCTGCTGCGCTTGTGCTGCGAGCCGGGCTCGCCTGTACCGCGCCCCGGTACGCATTCTTGACAGCCGTATGTTTCATTTCCAATAATTGCCGCCAATGAGAGGTCAGACCTCTTTCCCCACCTCACGGTCTGATCAAGCCGCAAAATTTCTGGAGGAAAGTTATGACGCAGGAAAACGGGCGGCCCCCCGTAAGGCGGTCTTGGTTTCTCTGGCTGGCTATTGCGGCCAGCCTGATCGTCCCCCATTCATTCGCGCAGCTGGCGGGAACCGGCAACATCCAGGGAACGGTCAGCGATCCGTCCGGCGCTGTCATCCCCAACGCGCAGGTCACCCTCACCCAGCAGGCAACGGCAGTCAAGCACCAGACGGCCACCAGCGGCGGCGGTGTCTTCAGCTTCCCCAACCTGACGGTCGGCACCTACAACCTCTCCGTCACCGCTTCGGGATTCAAAGAGTACACCCGAACCGGCATCGTCCTTGAAGTCGGCAGCAACATCGGCGTCAACGTCACTCTTACGATCGGTTCCGCGAGTCAGGAAGTTCGGGTCGAGGCGAATGGGATCGCCCTGCAGACGCAGGACACCTCGTTCAAGCAGACCATCGACAGGCAGGAGATGAACGAGCTCCCGCTCAATGGCCGGCAGATGACGGACCTGATTCAGCTTGCTGGCGGCGCGACCTACGCGCCCGGTAATGACATGACCGGCAGCAAGAACTTCTTTAGTTCCAAGGCAATCTCCGTCGCCGGCGGCCAGGGCAACCAGACGGACTACCGGCTGGACGGCGCCGATAACAACGACTACATGACCAACGTGAACCTGCCGTTTCCTTTCCCCGACGCGGTGAATCAGTTCAGCGTGGAGAGCACGGCGATGGGCGCGCAGAGCGGACTGCACCCGGGCGGCGAGGTGAACGTGGTCACCAACTCCGGCACGAATCAGTTCCACGGCGACGCGTTCGAGTTTATCCGCAACAATCTGGTCGACGCGACCAGCTTCTTTTCGAGCAAACCCGATGTACTCCACCAAAACCAGTTCGGCGGTACGCTGGGCGGGCCGATCAAACGCGACAAGCTGTTCTTCTTTGCCGGTTACCAGCGAACGATCCACCACGCTGTAACCTCAGACCAGACCGCCTTCGTCCCCAGCAACGCCAACCTGGCGGGTGATTTCTCCGGTTCGGATTCCACTCCCCTCTACAACCCGATCACCGGAGCGGTGCTGGCCAACAACCACATCGACCCGTCAACGTTCAGCCCCGTTGCTCTCGCGCTCGAGAAGTTTCTGCCGAAAACGAACGATCCGAGCGGAAAAGTTCTTTATGCTCCGCCGGGTAACTATACGGAGAATCAGTTCGTCACCAGGATCGATGCGACGCTCTCCCAGAAAAACAGCCTGTATGGCCGGTATTACCTGGACGGCTACGCCTTTCCGGCGAAGTGGGATCCCACCAATGCGCTGGTCACCGCCACGCCGGGAAATCTGCAGCGCGTGCAGTCTCTCACCATCGGCGACAACTACGTCTTCAGCGCGCATACGGTCAACTCGATACACATCACGGCGAGCCGGCGCCGCAACAACCGCACTCCGGCCTCGCAGGGAGTGAGCCCGAACGCAGTCGGCGTCAGCATGTTCAATGTCGATCCCAACTTCTTCCGCTTTACTGCGAGCTCGAAGTTCAGCCTCTACTGCGGCACCTGCGCGCCGTCTCACTTCAACGTCAATACCTTCTCTATTTCCGACGACGTGAACCTGGTCCGCGGCAAGCACCAGATCCTCTTCGGCGGCGAATATGCGCGCTCCGAGTTCAATGCCAGCAACCACTACGAAGAGAACGGCGCATTCACCTTCAGCGGCGTCTTCAGCCAGACCGGTCCTGGGCAGAATCTGCCGAAGCAAAAAGCAGCGGACGCCAATCTTGATTTCCTGATGGGCGCGCTCTCGGCATTCGAGCAGAGCAAAGCGCAATCCAATGCGCTGCGCGCTCCCATCCCCAGCCTCTACATTCAGGACACCTGGCAGGCGACACCGAAACTCGTGTTCACGGCCGGAGTTCGCTGGCAGCCGGAATACATGCCGACCGATTATTTCCACCGCGGATCGGCATGGGATGAAGCCTCCTTCAAAGACAACGTGCACAGCGGCGTCTATGCGAACGCTCCGGCTGGCGTGTTCTATTACGGTGACAAGGGCGTACCGGCGAACTACACGCAGAACTCGCCCTGGCAATTCTCACCTCGCGTCGGCGTGACCTGGAATCCCGACGGCTCCGGCCAGACGGTCTTCCGCATCGGTGGCGCGCTGATTTACGACGAGCCCAACTTTTTTACGGCGCAGCGCAATCAGCAGAACCCGCCGTTTGCCACTGCCGCCTCCACCATTCCGACATCAGCCCCGCTTAATTTCGCCAATCCGTGGTCGAGCGGCAGTTCGCCGGGCAATCCCTTCCCCCAGCCCTTCACTCCTCCGAAGAACGTCGCCTTCCCCGCAACGGCGCAGTACATCTTCATGCCGAAGCACTTCCTTTCGCCGTACGTGATTCAGTGGACGGCGAGCATGCAGCATCAACTGGGTCACGCCTGGATGGCGCAGCTCGATTACATCGGCAACGAGGGTGTCCACCAGACGTGGGGATTCCCCCTGAACCCGGCTGTCTACACCAGCGGCTCGCCGACCGCGAATTACTCCAAGCGCTTCCGGCTGGTTCTTGAGAATCCGACTCAGGGCGGCAAGTTCACCGGCGGAGGCGGCGGAACCGTGCTCGTCGACGATTCGGCCACATCCAGCTACAACGGCCTGATCGCCACGATCCAGCACCGCACGGCGAGCTATACCGTCCTTGCGAACTACACGTGGTCGCACTGTATCGACGTGGAGGATGCGCAGGGTGACTTCGCCGGAACTACCGTCGAAGATCCGTACAATCCGCGGCTCGACCGCGCCAACTGCGGCTTTGATTATCGCGGCATGTTCAACGCCAACGCCGTCGTCATGAGCAAATTCAACAGCCTGCATGGATTTGCATCGGCGGTCATCAATAACTGGGAACTGGGTCCGCTTGTCCGCATCACCGACGGCGCGCCCTTCACCGTTACCGACGGCGTCGATGTCTCCGGTACCGACGTCAACAACGACCGCCCGAATGTCAGCGGCTCCGCCGTATACACGCACAATAACCTTGCAACGAATCAGACGTACATCAACAACGCCTTCACGTACCAGCCAAACGGCACGTACGGCAACCTGGGAAGAAACAGCTTCCGCGGACCGAAATACGCTGATCTGGATGCGGAAATCAGCCGCTTCTTCCCCATCACCGAGAGGACGAAGATTGACCTCCGCGTCGAGGCCTTCAATGCCCTCAATCACCCCAATTTCAACAACCCCGGCAGCGGCAACCTGAAGATCAATAACACCAAAACGTTTGGCGTCATCACCGGCGCCGGTTCCCCGCGTATCTTCCAGGGCGCGGTGAAGTTCATCTTCTAGCTCCTCAAAATCCGGCGCCGGGCACCCCTTCTGGCGCCGGACCCCTTCTCTTATAGTGTGATCGCGCTGCCCAGCGCCGCCGTGCTACCATCCCTCCACTCCTCGATGACCCGGAAACCCCTTCTGCTGCTGTTCCTGGTCGCAGCTCCGCTGTGGGCGCGTGACAACTCGTCTGCCTGGATGCAGGTCCGCAGCGAGCATTTCACTGTCGTCACCGATTCCGGCGAGAAGCAGGGCCGTCGCGTTGCGGATCAATTTGAGCGCATGCGCTGGGCTTTCCAGGCGCTCTTCCCCCACATGCAGGTCGACCCCGTTGCGCCGATTACCGTTGTCGCGGTGCGCAATGCGCGGGACTTTCAGGCGCTCGAACCCGCGGCTTACCTTGGCAAGGGTAAGCTGGAGCTCGCCGGATATTTCCTTCGCACCGAGGACAAGAACTACATCCTGGTCCGGCTCGATGTTCCAGACGAGCAGCATCCCTACGCCACCGTCTATCACGAGTACACGCACCTCGAGCTCGGCGATGCCATCGCCTGGATGCCTCTCTGGCTCAATGAAGGGCTGGCCGAGTTCTTCCAGAACACCGAACTTGAAGAGAAGACCGTCCGCCTCGGGGAGCCCAGCCGCGACAACCTTCTGTTGCTGCAGCAGAACTCGCTCATCCCGCTCCAGACCCTCTTCCGCATCGACGCCACCTCACCTTACTACCACGAGGAGCATAAGGGGTCCATCTTCTACGCTGAATCCTGGGCGCTCACCCACATGCTGGAAACCTCCGACGCCCAGAACCACACCACGCGCGTCGCCACCTACGCCCGCCTCGTGAGCCAGCATCAGGATCCCGTCACCGCCGCCGAGCAGGCTTTTGGCGATCTGAAAAGGCTGCAGCAGGATCTCGAGGCCTACACGCACCGCGGGGCGTACCAGTACTTCCGGCTTACGACGCAGCCCATCAACGAAGCCGCGTTCCAGGTTTCGTCCCTGCCAGAGCCGCGAGCGGATGCCCTCCGCGCCGACTTTCTCGCCCGCATCGGTCGCAGCGACGACGCCCGCGCCCTCATCGACGCCGTATTCAAAGCCGATCCAAAGAACGTGCTGGCGCGTGAAACGCTCGGCTATCTCGCCTTCCGCGAGGGCAAGCTCGACGAGGCGAAGAAGTGGTATGGCGAAGCCGTCGATCTCGACTCCCGCAGCTACCTGGCCCAGTACTACTTCGGTGCGCTATCTCTCATGAAAGGCGACAGCAGCGCACCTGTCGAAGCGAGCCTGCTCAAGTGCATCAGCATCAATCCGCGCTTCGCCCCCGCCTATGACGCGCTCGCCGGCATCTACGCGCGGCACAGCGACAACGATAAGGCTTACCAGCTGATCGTGCAGGCCATTCAGCTGGAGCCCGGGAACGTGCAATACCGGATTAACCAGGCGAATGTCCTCGTCGCACAGCAGCGTTTCGATGAAGCCGCAAAAGTCCTCGAAGCCGCCCAGGCCGCCGCGAAAACACCCGAAACCGCGGAGGCGGCACGGTTGCATTTGCAGCGCGTCCATGAGGCTCGCCAACAGGCCGAGGAAACGCGCCGGCGCATCGCCGCCTTCCAGGCCCAGCCCGAAGTGGCGCACGAGGCGACGGTGGTCACGAGCACAACCGGCATCAATGGCGAGCCGCT
>DASYYN010000010.1:0-5864 GCA_035933815.1 Acidobacteriaceae bacterium | reverse complement strand
CGGCACAGGAAGGGCATGTTGCTGGTGCAAGGCGACCCGGACTGCCGCAGCGCCGGGAGCTTCTTTAAGAATCCGGTGGTGGCGGAGAGCCAGTATGAGGAGATTGCCGTGGAGGCAGGGGCTACGGTGCCGCGGTTTGCTGCGGCGCCGGGATCCGTGAAGATTCCGGCGGCGTGGCTGGTGGAGCAGGCCGGGTTCCACAAAGGATTTGCGATGGGGGCGGCCGGCCTTTCCAGCCGGCACACGCTGGCCATCGTGAACCGAGGAGGCGCGACGGCAAAAGAAATTGTCGCGCTGCGCGACGCGATCGTGACGACCGTCGAAGCAAAATTCGGGATTCGGCTGGAGCCGGAACCGGTGTGGGTGGGCTGAGAGAACCTCTCCTGACTCCCGCCGCGCCAACATGCGCCATGCTGGCCTGTGCGTCAACCACCTGCGCACCGCGATTGCCAAAGCAATTCCATCGATATCTCTCGCTACATTACCTCTTTTCTTACCCGGTTTTAGTTAGAAGAGACCGTTTACATGGGCGGCCTGCGCGGGGACCAGAGCCTCATGCCGTATCGCGCTAAAACTCTTCACTACTGACTGTCTTGCACTGTCGGGGCACGGCGGTGCGGTTGACACCCGTATTTGCAATTCAGTAATACTGGCTCGTCGCGCTCGCTGTAAGTCGCGACGCGTGGAATGCAACACAAAATGTACCCACAGACTAGAACTTGCTTTCGGAGGTTTCATGTCGTATCGCATCAGGAGGCTTTTGTGCGGGCTGTGCGCGATCGCGCTGGTGAGTTTTCTCTGCAGCGCGAAAACAGCGTGGGCGCAGGCAACAGGTACCATAACGGGCACCGTCACTGACCCGAGCGGAGCGGTCATTCCGAACGCAACGGTCACGGTAACCCAGCAGGAAACGGGAACAAAACAGTCGAGCGTGACCAACGGAGACGGCCTTTATTCGATCCCAGGCCTGACGGTCGGTCACTACACCATGTCCGTCAAGGCGGGCGGATTCCAGACATTCCAGCGCACGGGCATCATGCTGAACACGGCGCAGACGCTGCAGGAAAACGCGCAGCTGACAGTGGGCGCCAACAGCCAGACGGTGACGGTGCAGGCGAATGCCGAGCAGGTTCAGACGGAGACGAACGAGGTCAGCAGCCTGATCAGTGGGCAGCAGATGTCGCAGATCTCGACGAACGGGCGGAATTTCCTCAGCCTGGAGACACTGGGTACCGGTGTATCGGGCAATTTGCCGGCGTTCAACGGAGTGTCGGCACAGACGAGCACGGCGACAATCAGCTTTAACGGCATGCGGCCGGACCACAACAATTTTCTGATTGACGGCGGCGAAGTGTACGACCGCGGATCGGGCGGCAAGCCCGATGCTCTGCCCTCTCCGGACGCGATCGCGCAATTCCAGGTTCTGGCCAGCAACTATCCGCCGGATTATGGCATTTCTTCGGGCGGCACGGTGCTGGTGGAACTGAAGAGCGGGTCGCAGCGCTTTCACGGCGGTGTTTGGGAGTTCAACCGCAACGACGACTTCGACGCCGGCTACTACTTCTTCAAGCAGAACCACAAGCCCAGCCCGGAGCTGCGGCTGAACATCTTCGGGGGCAATATCGGCGGGCCGGTGTGGAAGAACAAGACGTTCTTCTTCGTGAACGAGGAGTGGCGGCGGTACATCCAGGGCGCGAACCCGTCGGTGACGCAGACCGTGCCGGCGAACGATTTTCCGACGGCTGGGCAGGCGCTGACCTATACGCCTTTCAACAACGGCAAGACTCCCGTCGTACCGGCAACTACCGACCCGGCGAGGCTGGCGCTGTACGCGCAGGATGGGCTGACACCGGGTCAACCGTTCCCCGGCAATCGCATTCCGGCGAACCTGCTCGATCCGAACGCGGTGGCGTTCATGGGCACCGGCGCGATCCCCAAACCGAATTCGGGAACGCAAAACTACCTCGCTTCGCCGAAACAGCCGACCTATGTGCACGAGGACGTGGTGCGCATCGACCACAACCTGACCGATCGATTCCATCTGATGGGGAGCTGGATTCACGACTCGATGTCGCAGACCATCTTCCCTACCATGTGGAGCGGCGACAGCTACACGACGGTCGGCGATGTCTTCTCGAATCCTTCGTGGGGCGCGGCGGTGCGCCTGACGCAGACGCTTTCACCGACGCTGCTGAACGAAACAGGACTGTACGTGAACGGGAACAAGATCAACGTGCAGCCGGCAGGCATCTACAAGCAGCCCTCGGGATGGAGCGCGCAGAGCTTCTTCAACAACAACCTGCTGAACCGACTGCCGCAGGTGAGTTTCGCCGGCGGACCGCTGAACACCACCTGGTCGGTGATTTACTGGCCGTGGCACAACTCGTATCTGGATTACCAACTCCGCGACGATCTGACGCTGACGAAGGGCAAGCACTCCATGAAGTTCGGCTTCTCATACATGCGGGAAGACAAGAACCAGCAGCAGCAGGCGGACACGGAAGGTGATTACAGATTTGACGGATCGCAGTTCTCGGGCGACTCGTATGTGAACTTCCTACTGGGTGACGCAAGCAGCTACGCCCAGTTGCAGCAGATGAATACGGATCACTGGCTGAACAACACGTACTCGTTCTACGCGATGGACAACTGGCACTTGTCGCCGCGGCTGACCCTGAACCTCGGACTCCGCTACGACGCGTTGCCGCACGTCTACGAGAAGAACAATCGCGTGTCCACGTTCAATCCAAGGCTCTACAACGCGGCAAATGCGGCGACTTTCTCCAGTGCGGGCACGATCTGCACGTCGGCGGCCGACGTGGGATGCAGCGGGGCGAGCCCGGGGCTGGTTTCGGAAAACGGCGGCACGTTTTACCTGAACGGCATGGAGCTTGCCGGCCAGAACGGCGTGCCACGCGGGCTGGTGAAGAACGACTACTGGACGTGGGAGCCACGGGTCGGCTTCGCGTGGGACTTCGGCGGAAATGGCCGGACAGTACTGCGCGGGGGCACCGGAATCTTCTACGAGCGCGTGCAGGGAAACGACATTTATAACCTGAGCACGAACCCGCCGTTCGCCTATCAGCCGAGCGTGAACAACGTCTACTTCTCCAATCCCCATGTGAGCGCTACAACGGGAGCGACGTCGAGACTTCCGGTGGCAGCGCCGAGCATGAGCACCATGAGCTACTACTATCCGAACCCGGGCACGATCCAGTACAGCCTGGGTATCCAGCACCAACTCGCGCCTTCGGTGCTTGCGGCCGTGCAGTACGTTGGATCGGGCGGGTGGAACCAGGATGACCTGCGCGAGATCAACGATCTGCCGCTGAGCGCGATTGCCGAACGACAGGCGGTAGCGACGGGCGGCAAGAACGGGCTGAAATCCGATGCGAACCTCTACCGGCCGTATCGCGGCTTTGGCACTCTGCGGCAGGAAGAGAACGCCGTGAACTTCAGCTACAACTCGCTGCAGGCGGCGCTGCGCATGGATGCGCGCCATGGGTTAACGCTGCAGCTGGCGTACACCTACTCCCACGAGATCGACATTCAGAGCGCCGATCTCACGACCTCCGGCCAGGCCGGCACCGGCGGTACGCTGTCGGATCCCTACGACCCGAAGTACGACCGCGGGTCGGGCAATTTCGACCGGCGGCACATTCTGAACGCGAACTACATTTACGACCTGCCGTGGTTTGCGCACGCCAATGGGCTGGCACGCACCGCACTGGCGGGCTGGGTATTCTCCGGCGTAACGCAGGTCGAGGCTGGAGCCCCGGTCAACATCTACTACAACGGTCCGGACACGCTGGGGCTGGGCGGCAACACGGCCAACCGTCCTAATGTGGTTGGGCCCCGTGGCTATCCGAAGACGCAGAAGCAGTGGTTCAAGACCAGCGCGTTTGCCAATCCGGTGGCACCCTGGAACGGCGGGCCGACCACCGGAACGGCTTACATCCCGAACAACGGCTGGGGCAGCGCGCATAAAGATGCTGTCGTCGGGCCGGGGCTGTTCAACTGGAATATGTCGCTGTTTAAGGACTTCCTGTTCACACCGAACAGCGAGGGGCCGCGGCTGGAGCTTCGTGTGGAGTCGTTCAACACGTTCAATCACACGGAGTTCAACGGCATCTCCACCGGGACCAACAGCAGCACCTATGGACAGGTGACCAGCACGTATGATCCGCGCGTGTTCCAGTTCGGCGGCAAGCTGATGTTCTAAGCGACGCGAAAACCAATTTGGCGCAGCGGGGTGGATGCTCCGCTGCGCTTTTTCTTTGCGCGCGAAGCTCGCCAGGGCTGAGCCGCGCATCGAGGCAAAGCCGGTGGCGTATTCTGGATCGCGGTTCGAAGTGAGAAGAATCCTGAGCGGCGCGCTTTTATTGGCAAGGAAAACTTTGGGGTGTTGCAGACTGGGGGAGAGATGGGTTTGGTTTCGAGACGGAGTTTTCTGAAGAGTGCGGCTGCTGCCGCAGCGATGCTGGAGGCGCGTGGCGCATGGGCGAATCCACTGGGGCTGCCGCTGGGATTGCAGCTCTACAGCGTGCGGGAACTTTTGCCGAAGGACTATGAGGGCACGCTGCAGCAGCTGTCCGCGATGGGCTACCAGGAAGTGGAGGCCGCGGGATTCTTCAAGCACTCCGCTGCTGAAGTGAAGCAGGCGATGGAAGCGGCGCACCTGCGCTGTGTGAGCGCGCATTACGGCATGTCGGATTTGCAGCCGCATCTGGACGAGATCATCGAATTCGCAAAGGGGGCGGGGCTGGAGACGATCGTGTGCTCGTCGCCGATGATGCGGAATCCGCCGAAGGGGTTGAAGTGGAACGCGATGATGGAGGCGGTTCCGCTGGACGACTGGAAGTGGAACGCGGAGCAGTTCAACACGATCGGCGAAAAGGTGCAGCAGGCGGGACTGAAGTTTGGGTATCACAACCACTTTGTCGAGTTCCACCGCAAAGAAGGCGGCGTGCGGCCGTATGACGTGATCCTCCAAACCACCGATCCAAAGCTGGTGACCATGGAGATGGATGTGGGCTGGGTGGTGATCGGCGGGGGCAGCCCTGAGGAGTATCTGACGCGCTATCCGACGCGGTTCTCCATGCTGCACGTGAAGCAGTTCAAGCTGAAGGGATGGAAGCCGGGCGAGGAGCCGGTTTCGACGGAGATGAACCAGGGAAGTCTCGACTACAAGAGCATCTTTGCGGCGGCGAAGCAGGCGAGCATCCGGCACGTATTTGTGGAGCAGGAGGGCTTTCCGGATATGCCGCCGATGCAGGCGCTCAGGGTGGATGCGGAGTGGCTGAAGGCGTTCAGCGGATAGCCGGGCGATCGATGAGGAAATGCAGGTCCTTCGACTCGCCTTCGGCTCGCTCAGGATGACAGCTCTTTAATGTTGCGGGCGTCATCGCAGCATCGCCATCACGGCGACGTTGAGAACAACCATGATTACGGCGGAGGCGGGCACGACGAGCAGCGCTTTGCGCAGGCGCCGCGGATCGGGACCGGCGATGCCGCCGATGATGCGTGAGCTGACCGCGAGTCCGGCCCAGCCGAAGGCGATGACGATGCCCTGTGCGGTGCTGGTCATGGTCGGAAACGCACTTGCGACAATGGCCAGGGTGGTGGGAAAGACGGGAGCCATGGAGAGTCCTGCCAGGAACACTAGCGCCGTGGCTGCTCCGGCGCTGCGCACGCGGAGCATGAAATATGTGGTGAGCACCATGGCGATGGACGCGCCGAGCGTGACGTGGACGGGCGTGACCGCGGCGAGGACGGGCTCGATGGCGACGCGTCCGAGCAGCAGGCCGAGGGCAAAGCCGAGCGATAGGATGTTCAGCGCGCGGCCTTCCGGCACGCCCTGCGCG
>DASYYN010000255.1:0-2543 GCA_035933815.1 Acidobacteriaceae bacterium | reverse complement strand
AGGAAGGCCTTTTGTCAGCTAATACCGGCGTGAATGCGGGAGCCGATTTTCTTACTTTGATACTTACAACCTCAAGAGTGCCGAGTTCTCGGCTACTTCCTTCTGGCCCGTGACGTACGTTCATAATCGTCGAGCCACGGTTCGATGAGGCGGTCGAGTTCCTCGAGCTGGCGTTCGGAGCAGGATTCCGGCACGCAGCTTTCCAGCCAACCCACCACGTGAGTTTCGATCAGGCCGCGAGCCACGCCCGGTTTCGTCCCCACGATTTTGTCGCCCATGTTCTTCCAGCTACCGCTGTCGATCAGATGCGACCGCCTTAGCTCGACTTTGCGCATTTTCGCTGCCGGGTGATAGCTCAGCGCTGGGTCCAGAAGATATCTTCGGCAGCGATGAACTCGAGAGCCCGATCGAGCGAGAGTTTGGCCGGCCCGAGTGGGCCGCCGGCGACCCAGCGTTCCTTCCACAGCGACCAGTAGAGCACGTGGAAGCGCCCTTCGGTGTCGGTCGGCCGCAACCGGGCGACCGGTGTGCCGGATCGGGCATTATATAACGTATAGCCGCGGTTGCGCCGTTCCGCGGTCAGGCTGCCCCTGCGGCAGCGGAATGCCTCGATCTGGTCGATGATGGGGTCGTCCATGGGTCAAGAGTAGGCGCCCACGCGCCGTGCTGTCGCGCTTTGCCTCTTGCGAATCCGCCGCGACTCGATTCGACAACGAGGATGCCAACGCATCCCGCCGGCGACGACGCCGTTCCCCGCCTGCCGCTGATCCCGCCGGCCGTGACCGGCTGGCTCGCGGTATTCCAGGCATATTTCACCGCGCCGACCTGGCAGCACGTCCTGGTGCTGGTGACGGGCGCCATCCTGGCGCCCGGCAAGCGCACCGTCACCCAGGTGCTGCGGGTCATGGGTCTGGCCGAGGATACCGGCTTCGCCCGCTACCACGAGGTGCTGAACCGCGCGCGCTGGGATGCGCGAGGCCTGGCACGGCAGCTCCTGCGGCATCTGCTCGACCGGCTGCTGCCCAGCGGGCCGGTGGTGATCGGCATCGACGACACCATCGAGCGCAGGCGGGGCATGAAGATCACGGCGCGCGGCATCTATCGCGATCCGGTTCGCTCCTCCAAAGGGCATTTCGTCAAGACCAGCGGCCTGCGCTGGCTCTCACTGATGGTGGTGGTGCCGATACCGTGGTCCGGCCGGCATTGGGCACTGCCCTTTCTGACCGTCCTGGCGCCATCCGCCCGCTGGAGCGAGACCCATCGCCAACGGCATAAGACACTGACCGATTGGGCGCGGCAGGCGATTCTCCAGACCAGACGCTGGCTGCCCGACCGGCGCCTGATCTTTGTCGCCGACAGCGGTTTTGCCGCGCTGGAGTTGCTCGCCGGGGTACGCAACCGTGTCTGCGTGATCACCCGATTGCGGCTGGACGCCGCCCTCTACAAGCCGGCCCCGCCGCGCCGGAAAGGTCAGCGCGGCCGCTCCCGCCTGAAGGGGGCGCGCTTGCCGGCGCTCAGGAATGTGCTGGCCAGCAAGAAGACCGTCTGGACGCGCGTCACCGTCGCGCAATGGTACAACGCGCAGCAGCGCACGCTGCTGACCGCCACCGGCACCGCGCTGTGGTACAAGGCCGGCGTGGCGCCGGTGCCGATCCGCTGGGTGCTGGTGCGCGACCCCACCGGCGAGCACGAACCGGCGGCGTTCCTCAGCACCGATCAGACGGCCACCCCAGCGATGATCCTCGGCTGGTTTGTCTCGCGTTGGCGGGTGGAAACCACCTTCCAAGAGGTTCGCACCCATCTCGGCGTGGAGACACAGCGGCAGTGGTCCGATCGCGCCATCCAGCGCACCACCCCGGCTCTCCTCGCCCTGTTCTCACTGATCACCCTCTGGGCCGATGATCTCGCGCGCCATACTGCCGCAGCTCTGCGGCCCCATGCTGCCGCCTGGTACCGCAAGAGCCAGCCGACCTTCAGTGACGCGATCGCCGCGGTGCGGCGTGCGCTTTGGTGTCCGCCGGATTATTCCATCTCCCGGACAGCCGGCGAGACCGTGCAAATTCCCGCCGCCTTGCTAAACCGAGTCTTCCAGACTCTCTGCCTCGCTGCCTGAATTGCGCAAAGTCGAGCTTAGGGCCTGAGGCGAAATAAGTGCTTCAATTGGCGCGGCGGCCATGCGTACCGCGTCATGGTGCGCGAAGGCGCACCATCCACGACTTTGCAGCTTGCAGCAAGGAAAGTCATGGATGGCGGGCCTGCGTCCGCCATCACGCGGTGGCTGCGGCCGTCGCGCCACTCGATGCGCTCGTTCGCTGACGGGCCCTCTGGGCCGCAGCAATCTCCTGCCGGCGGCCAGCACGTACCGCTGGCGCACCGTTTTGTCGTGGATTGCTTCGGCCCTGTGGACTTAGCTCGACTGTGCGCATTTCAGGCAGCGAGGCAGAGAGTCTGGAAGACTCGGTTTAGCAAGGCGGCGGGAATTTGCACGGTCTCGCCGGCTGTCCGGGAGATGGAATAATCCGGCGGACACCAAAGCGCACGCC
>DASYYN010000223.1:0-3243 GCA_035933815.1 Acidobacteriaceae bacterium | reverse complement strand
CCCTGAGCGGAACGGCAACATGCCGCATAGATAGCGGCAGATTGCCAAATTGCCAAGAGGACTAGGTGCACATTTCAATTGTTGTCAGTCGCCGCGTTGCCGTCGCCCCGCATCGCGACGACAGTGGGTAGCAGGGGTCATTTCGCGCCCTTGAGGGTGCAGGACGTGGTGCAGGTGATGGTGTTGCCGTTGAGACACGCTTTGCAGGCAGCGACACACTCGTCCATCTTGGTCGAATCGTAGCCTGGGAACTTCTGGGCGATGCACAGGCGTTGCTGCTGCGAATAGCCGTCGCTCTTGGAGCAGCCGGAAACAAGCAGCGCTATGGCCGCGCCGCAAAAGGGCGAATACCGGAAAGCCCGCATCATGCTTGCTCTCCTAGCGAGGAAGATCTCCGGTCGCTGAGAATAGTGGCCGCCAGTACGGACAATCAAGCGCTGATCCGCGGCTTGCCCACAGGGCAGGTTCCTGCACCGCGGACGAACCACCTCCGAGCCCGGCCTCAAGGCAATATCAAGTCCGTACAACGGTGGTGTCTTGGACAGACGGCGGTGCTGGCTTTAACCATACAAGTCGCTGCTGATGCCGTATTCCTCATAGATCGCCAGCGGATCAACGTTCGGATTGAGCCGGCACTTGGCTTGCGCCAGATGCAGGCTGACCGATGCAGCCTCGCGCCCATTGGCGAGCAGCTTCCTGATGTCATCCATGTGGGCCCGCGGCTGGTGTTTCGGCGGAAGCTGCTCGAGCGCGACGAAAGCCGTCGCCAGGGCCTCCGTGACAACCCATTCGTCGTGGCCGGTGATTCCTTTCTTGGGCATCAGCGAGCACTCCACGTCATTGTGGCAGGGGGCTAGTGGAAGCGTGTTTGACCTTCGCTCAGGATGAATTGCGTCGAATCCGTACGGCGAATGTCAAATCCGAAACCGCTCCTAGCCGGTCTTATTCATCGTAGTTGCGCAAATAAGCGACGGATGTAGCGCGACGCCGCGATTCGATTCATGATTCTGGTTGCAACGCCGAGTCATGGACTGAACGAGGAGCGCCACACCCGTCATGAGCGAAGATATTGTACTTCCCTTCGATCTTCCATCGGTTTGCCGCAAGAAGGTGAGCGTGGGGTTCGATGGCGGGCGGCTGTCGTCGGACGCCGGGGTTCTTCTGCTGCGCGGCGTTGAGAAGAAGCTTGGCCTGGCTGGCCGGCTGGCGTCGTGCATCAGGGACAAGCGCGATCCCGATCTGATCGAGCACACTCTCGAGGAGATGCTCAAGCTTCGGATATTTGCCATTGCGGCTGGCTACGAGGATGCCGACGACTGCGATTCGCTGCGGCACGATCCGGTCTTCAAGATGGCGGTCGGGCGGCTGCCGAGAACAGGCGAGCCCTTGTGCTCGCAGCCGACGATGTCGCGGTTGGAGAACGCCCCTTCGAAGACCGAGATCGCGCGGGCGATGGCGGCCATGGTGGACCAGTTCTGCGAGAGCTGGCGGTGCGCGCCGGCCGCGATCACGCTCGATATCGACGACACCTTCGACGCCGTGCACGGCCATCAGCAATTGTCGCTATTCAATGCCCATTACGACGAGCGTTGCTTCCTGCCGATCCACGTCTACGAAGGCACCAGCGGCAAGCCGGTGGCGGTGATCCTGCGCGAGGGCAAGACGCCCGCCGGCGTGGAGGTGCGTACCGTCCTCAAGCACGTGATCGGGCGCATTCGCGGCCACTGGCCCAAGGTCCGCATCCTGGTGCGCGGCGACAGCCATTACGGCCGGGTGGAGGCCATGGAATGGTGCGAAGAACAAGGCGTGGATTACATTTTTGGCTTTGGCGGCAACGCGGTTCTCAAGGCCATGACCCGAGAAGCCGCGGACGCGTTGTGCGTGGAGCGCGCCATAACCGCGGCGGCAAAGCTGCGCACCTTCGCCATCCTGAACTACGGCGCCAAGGGCTGGAACAGGGAACGGCGCATTGCCGCGCGCATCGAGGCAACGCGGAACGGTCTCGACATCCGCTATGTCGTCACCTCGCTTGAGGGCACGGCAAAGCATCTGTACGAGGGTGTCTATTGCGGCCGCGGTCAGGCCGAGAACTTCATCAAGTGGCACAAGTCTCAGCTCGCCTCCGACCGAACCTCGTGCCGCAACCCGAAGGCCAACCAGTTCCGGCTGATCCTGCACACCGCCGCCTACTGGCTCATGCTCACAGTGCGCAATGCGATTGCAAAGCGCTCGCCGCTCGCGGTTGCAGAGTTCGCGACGCTGCGCCTGCGCCTGATCAAGATCGCCGCCCGCGTCATCGAGGGGGCGGCCCGCATCCGTGTCTTCCTGCCCAGCGCATGTCTCGATCGTGCCGTCTTCCGCCAGCTCGCAGGGCGGCTCTGCGCCGCAGGCCCTTGAGCAACGCGGCGCGTCGCCGCATCTCAAGCCCGTCGTTGCAACCCCCAACCCAAAAAATAGAATCGTAGCTCGCCGCATCGGCCGCGTCCGACGCGATCGCAGCGCCGCGTCCGACGTCAAAAATTACGCTCCGACGATCAACTACGGTGAATAAGACGGGCTAGTGCGCTTTCCGCGCAAATTTCGGCGCGGCGACCAGGATTGGAAAGCTGCCGAGCAAAATGGGGACGAGTGCGGCATTGACATTGCCGGCCAGGTCCCATGCAACTCCGGAAACGAACGAAACCAGCATTGCGAAACCGTAGCTGATTGCAAAAGCCGACGCCGATGTAAGTGCAACGTCGTTGGGGCTGTCGCAAAGCAACGGGGCGAGCGCCAACGCCAACACCAGCGCAGCAGCGAGCGAGAATCCGGCGAGGCCGGCCCAGAACACGGTCCACGCGCTCGCAGAGATCATAATGCCCACCACGCAACTCGAGAACAGTGCTCCTAACGTCAAGAGCGGCCATCGTTTGCCCTGCAATCTATCGGCCGTGATCAGCAGGAGCAAAGATGCCGGGACCTGCCCAGCGTTCAGGACGGTAAGAGCCGTACTTATGAGGTCTTGGCGGCCATTCCCGGTCAAGCACGCAGGCAAGAACCCGTTGAGGCAGAAGTAGGTGCTCGTAATGCTCCCCAAAGTCAGACCACTGCGCCATTTGAGTTGGCTATTCCATTGCGGAAGCCAACGTCCGGCATTGCTTGTAAAGACACTTGCTGACGGCTTGGGAGCGAATATCGCAACCGCCACGGCGGTGGCGATCAAAGGAAGGGACCATACTCCCAACGCCGGGCGCCAGTTCTCGT